>NZ_JBHXAS010000168.1:0-7960 GCF_042727425.1 Peribacillus sp. NPDC060253 | reverse complement strand
GTATCCTTTATTGAATCTTCAAGCATTTTATCCACGCTCATGGTTTTAAATAAGTGATTAACTAATTTAATTATTAAATAAACTAACAATAATAATGTCGAAAGAAGAAGTAAATCCTCAGAAAATATATATTTAGTTACTGTTAGAGAATCTTTATTATACCCATCCTCTTTCATAATTCTCGTATACTTAGATACTAATAGACTTCCAAAAACCACATTAAAAATCATGAAAGAAATAACTAACATAACCAACTTATTTTTTTTACGATTGGCAGAAGCTGATGGAGCAACACTTTTTTGTTCTCTGTATGTGAATACATAAATTGCAGATATTAGCGATATTATAATTGTAAGTGAACTAATAATAGTGGAAATGATTTTCTGAATATCACTATCTTGAACGTTAGCAATACCTACTAGTTCAATAATCCATTTAAAAAGAGAAACAAATACATCATTCAATGGATTGGGACAAATATAAATAAGAAAAGCAATTGGAACTATAGAAACATACAATGCCATTAAAAGTAATGGAGATTTATTTACGACTTTAGATATTTTATAAACAGTCCAATCCTTATATGTTCTTAAATACCTGACTCTTTGACTATTGTAATACCAATTCTTCACCCATGACACCTCTAAATACGAAATAACAGGAAATAAAAGTAACCAAAAAAAAGAGGCATTAGTTAGCCTCATACATTTACTGGCTCATTAGAGAAATATTCTCTAATATTTTCAATTTCTATAACTTCATTGATGTCAGTATCAAGCCAAGGGTCTTCTTGATGAGTTAATTCTTCTAAGAATTTCCCATCTAAATGACCATATTGTTCCCATACTCTTGTTATTGTTTCAATTTCATGAGGATATAGTTTTGGTTTATTAGTGATTGGATTAATGTTATTAAAGTCAATCTGTGGAATTGTAAAATAACCATATTCCTTGTATGCACGATAAATTTCAGGAACTACAGGACCATGTTTCCATGCTTCAATTGGTTCAGGAAACAAAGTATCCCTGCCTTCACGCAAATTAAATGCTTGTGCGTAATAAAGTAATTTTTGTAGTTTTAACGGAGTAATAGCTAAACGAGTTCTTTCTTCACTAAGACTAATGAAGTATTTTGCTACGTCTCTAACATTTGCCATTTTATCTCCTCCTATCTAACTCTATTGTAATCTAAATTAGAGTAATTGTGTAATTTGAATTGAAATTTTATTTATCATTATTTTGATTTATTATTCCCTAAATTCAAGAATACATGTACTTTTTTTAGTATATGATACGAAATACTCTAAAGACTCTGATATACGCCTGGTATTAAAGTTAATTTTTGTGGCATATATTAATTAGTTTTAAGGGATAATAAAGGAACAGGTTTCTGTTTTTAGACCTTCTTTAACCAAAATATTCTTCTTGCTGCAGTTTGATACCAGGATTGATAATAAATTTTCTATGTTCATGTTAATTTCCCTTTGGTATGTTAGGAAGAACTGATGGAGTTGTTAAAATAATTTTTATACCATTATTCGTACTGTGTAGGGTTATTTCGAACAGGCATGAAAGCAGCAAGAACAGGTGACCAAATCGACGCACAGGTAACTGCTGCACGAGAGTACGAGAACAAAAAAACACCAATGCTCATGCACTGGTGCGTTTTTATAATTATTTCATACTAATGCGAAGTTCTTTTGGGTCATGCTCATCAGTTATAAATGATAAATAATCATTTTCAAATTCTATTTTACATTCAAGTTCCATCGTGGCATCAGTTGAATCTAATGGTTCAAAACAAAATTGAATGTGTTCATTTACCGTAATTTCAAAACTAAGCGATTGATATTCATAATCGTGATAATCATTATCTAAAAATTGATGTAGCACATGTGCTGATTGGGATAAATCTGAGAAAACAGTTTGCATCCCATCAAACTTAGAAAATATTATTTCAATATTTTCGTTTGCGTACTTTAACATTTTAAGCCGATTCTTAATTCCTTCTGGCGACAATTCTTCGGTGCGCCATGTTTTATCAAGAGCCTCATCAAAAAATTCTTGCCACTCTTCTTTCCAAGTGTTGATAAGTGTTTTTGTTACTGTCATCTTCATTACCCCCGATAATTTATTTTGTTTAATTAGTAATTGGAGGATTTTATGTAATTATCTTTCCATTATAACACAAATGTCGGATTTTGTCGATGTTCAGATGTTTGTCCGTAAACAAAAAAAGGAGCCCACCATCCATTTGGACAGCAGGCAAGGTGTTAAAGTTCAAAGAAAAACTTCCTGTCAGATTCATACAGGTGATTTTGTTCCATGTACATGCTGATTTTCATGGCATTAAACGAACTGAACAAATTATCAATTTTGTTACGGTGCTTATCACCTTTTCTGATGTACGGTTTACCCTGCCTGAACTCGATTTCGCCATTAATGAATGCTGATTCCATGAGTGGATTGGGAGCGTAACGGAATTTCCCTTCGTAAATGATACCTTGTAAATTCGAAATGACATCTCCGAGCATCCTGCTGTTTTGTTCTATCTTGACATGGTCAACTTCCATAGGTAAGTTATCAATCAGTTTGGCGATGAGCTGACGACTGTATTTAGTATCATAGGCCACGGAAGCAATGTCGATATTGTATTCTTGGCAAATATTGATGATTATGTCCGCCAATTCATCGAAATCTACTGTTTCTTGTCCGATTGCTTGGCAATATCCAGACCGTGCCCATGTAGCGTAAGGAATACGTTCCTTTTGCGATTTGAATTCTTCCATATCTTTAGGATAAAACACAAGGTTTTTGACGTAATGGCAACCGTCTGCTTGGTTATACCACATGAAAGTTACCGCAGTATTATCGATTCTAAGGGACAAATCCAATCCAATGAGGACTTGTTTTTTACCCCTCCACCATTCCCAATCACCTGCAGGTTCAAATAAAGATTTTTTTAACGTGTGTTGGTCGACAAAGAAATTGCCATCTCCTTCATTTGCGCCCATCCACATATTTAAGTTCTTAACTTTGAACAGGAAGAAATCAGTCGGTATATCCTTTTTGGTTTTGTAATCTTCCATCAATTTTTCAGCAAGGTCATCAAGTTCGGCTACGAGTGGATTTGCTTCAGGCCATACAGACGGGTTTTCCCATCGTTCCGCATCCCTACCGTTCAATTGAATGCGCTCTTTGGGATTGTCGATGGTGAATATCAAACCGAATTTACGGGGATTCCTGTCATCAGCAAACGTGTTTTTACGTAGGTCTTCTACTGCTTCATTCCAATAGTTGAACCCGTTTTCGATAGGATAAGATGTTGATATTTTAATGATTAATGGGTTTCGAGGTCCGAACTGTCCCGTTTCAAGTGAAGATACCATTTTAAAAATATCGTTACTTGCTCCAAGTTCATCGACAGATGCCACGTATACCATAGTTCCGTCTGCTTTTTGAGCATCTCCTGACAAAGCAACAATCTTGCAGTTCTTCGGTATGAACTCCACATAGGTTTTCTTGATGTTGAACAGTGGCAACATATTCGGAGAACTTTTGATAATGCTAACTAGTTCTTCAAAAATGATGTTTGCTTGTTGCCGAGTATTCGAACCTATGTAATGGGTAGCATTCTCTTCATCAAGGAAAAACGCTATGATATGAATAACACAGGATAATACAGATTTAGCATTCTTACGTGCTACAGTTAGTATGACTTCACGAGTCTTCCGTTTCTCTGGAAATTCTTTATATACCCAGCAAAATGTGTTTTGGATTATAAACCACTGGAATAGTGCAAGATTCTCATACATTGGATGTGCTGACTTAGCACCACGAGCGAAATAAAGTTCTTTTATGATTTCATCGATGAATAATTCAATATCATCATTCCACATAAAATCATAATCTTTTTGATGCTGTAACACGTTGTATTCATGCAAGAAATTTTCACATTCTTTCCGAACTTGGGAAGGAGCGATGATTTCCCCTGCCAACACTTTGGTGGCATATTCTACCGATTTATTCATTTTTTCCTTGCCTCCAGTATTGCCACCAATGGATTGATTTCCTTCGGTTGAGCGTTATTTGTCATTTGTTCTAATTTTTTCTCTTCAATCATCCTCTTTGCCATGTCGTTTGCCATGCGTAAACGTTGAGTAAGTGGGATATTCAATAAGGTCATATGTGTGGTGATGGACTTATCGAAAGCATGAATCCTACGTTCAAGTGATGCAGATTGTTCATCTAACGGGTCTAAATCGTTCAGTACGTCATTCAATAACGAATAACGATGTAGGCTGCGTGTTAATATTGTTAAACTCTTAGAATCGTCCTCTGTGAAATTGTCATTTAGTTTGACAAGTCGGTTAAATATTTTTCGCTCTTCCTTCGATAATATAATATCGGGTTTGGGCTTTCTTGGTTCTTTATTGGCAATTTCTGCTTCTATTTGTGCTCGTATTTCTCTTTCGAGTTTCGACATGTTGCCTGTCATCTCTGATACTGGTGTGATACTTCCTTGTGGCATATGTTCCGACTCCTTTCGATTTTTTTGAAACTTCGGGAAAAATTTTTTACTGGTTGACCACAACTTGGTCCTCTCTTTCTTCTCCATAAAAAAAACCCAATCATTATTTCGATTGAGGTTTGTGATGTATGATTTCTAAATCCTTGTATTCGTAAATGCTTTTCTTGAATAGACGTATCATAATTATTAACTGGATATTATGAATTTTTTGCATATTAATATTCAACTCTATCCTTATTTTCATAGTAGAAGTCAATGATTTGTGTCAATAATTGAGAGCGATTATCCAACAATTTTGAATCATCAACTTCCTTGTCCAACTTCGCTATATCTTCAGCATATAGCGTGTGACACACACGGATTTTCTTACTCATGTTTACACTCCTATTCCGAAATATTCTTTTAATTTTCCCTTAATTACAGGATTGATACTAGGTTCATCCATCCTTACGCAATAATTAATTCCATATGCCGTACCAATTTCACGAAGCAGTTTATCTTGTGCTTTCATCCGTTCGTTATTGATATATTTATCGCTGTGTCCTTTGGCATATAATGGGTATATCTTACTTTCCATCATTTCTGGCAACGAATTGTAATAGGCCATTTCAATCGCTTCTTGTGTATTCTTGGGTAATCGTTCACGTTGAAAACTGCTCCCATCCTTCGCATAATCGAAGTAAATACGATTACAAATCTTTTTGTAATAAGTCGGTAAGATTTCGCCAGTTTCTTTATCAATCACACGCTTAACTAATGGATTGTTATCCCAAGTGGGTATTGTCATTGGTTCAACGATAATATTATTTTCACGAAGGAATGCCATGTAATTTTTGACTGAACCTCGTGAATCGGTGCTCCATATTCCTGCTTGTTTTGCATGATGAGCGATTTCGTCCTGCCCTGGCACGATTATCCGTTCAAGGATGGATTTCAAAATGAATTTAAGCAGCGTTATATCTTTTCCGCCAATATCACATCCGATGATTTCAAGGAACTTGGTATCATCAACCTGTTGCGGTGACTTTCCTTTGGTTGTTAATGCAATAATCATTGGTCGTTTCTTTATGATTTCAACGTGGTAATTTTCTGACAATTTGCTCAGGTACTTATCCTGACTGTTTTTAAACGTTTGTTTCTTAACAAACAGAACTTGCTCGCATAGTTCAAGAACAGAGTATTCTTTAGTTGTCATTTTGTCTAAACCCCTTATATGTTCGCTAAGTACCTCTAACTTGCCATCTTAATTACTTTATATAAGTTGGCAACTTCTAGGTACTTAGCGTTTTAATGTGATATCCAGTAAATCCTTTTCAAATTCTGGTGTATTCGGAAATACGAATACTTTATAACGTGGTAACCGATTATTCGGTTTTGTTTTAAACAATTCATGACCTCTTTTCTGCAATTCATCTGCTACCCATTTTGTAAATATATCTACATACATTTGTAATTCCTCCATTTGTTTAGATGCCTACATAACTTATATACACTGCTACATAAAAAATAAGGTGTATTCTATCATTTTATTGAAAATATTTTAAAAGGTAGGATGGCAAAAAAATAAACCGTTCCCAACGGGAAACGGACATGAACCGAAACGAACGCAGTGAGTGGAGGATAGGGAGCACAACGTGCGAACCTAGGAGTATTACTTTAAATGTACTTCGCACGCTCAGTACATTTGCGCTTAGAACACTACGTGTTCAGACGCTTCAGTCCTTCCCCTGATGGGTCGGTTTTTTTTCAGTAGCAAACCGACAAGACTGGAATGTGGTCAGAAACTAAAAATATTTTTCCCGAAGTTTAGAAAAAACGTCCATAATTGCGTTGTACTGCGTTTTAACGCATTTGATATATAAACCCTTACGAATATTATTAAAACACCGTGACAGTACGTTTAAATGGGTCGTTTTCAATTAAAATGGATTAAATAAGATATACAAAACCAACATCCACCATCCTACCCACGCCAATCTTGGCAGTTTTGACCTATCATTGTATATAGATTGACAGCATTTTCCCTGTAATTCATACTATTGTAGTAACATAAGTATCAGAATTTTTAGTATATTAGGAGGGCGAATGCCATGAAACCAGAAATCTTATCAACAGCCATCGAAACTCTAACAGGATTGTTTTTCCGTAACAATAATGAAGGAACTGACTTTCTTGCCAAACGCACATTGGACCATTATATAAACGACCTCGATTTGCTTGGTGATATAACTGCTGTAGCTGTGGAAATTGATAAACAGCGAGCGTGGGCGCTCATTCCAAAGGTTAGATTTTTTGACAGTAGGAAAGCTGATGAAATTGAAGTTGCTTTATGTGGGTTGGGATATACCGATGCTGAAATTATTGCGAGTAACATAGTATTTGAGGAGTGGAAAAAATCTCAAAAGCACTGCCAATGATTATAAAAGGAGGAATACCGATGTGGGGACGGTATCTATGGAAGCTCCGCCTCTTATTGACCATTCCATATTTGCTATTTGCGATATTCATGTTTTCGTCCAATGATAACGACAATGATTATGGCCATTATTGGTTGGCATTTGTGGTTTATACGATTATTAGCTCAATCATTCTTCATAAAATGGAAAAGAAAGAAAAAAAGGAAAAGGAATGAATTTAAGGAGGTGCACTTTACCTCCTTTTCCAATTTCATAAATGGAGGTGAATTTCATGGGGCTCAAGAACATTTACAAAAAATCATTGGCTATGGCTCTGGTACGGGCTGGACATGACATTCATCATTATGCCCAATCGAAACAACGAAAAATACCAAGTGTTTGTTTTCGTCCATACCGATGAATTAATAAAAGATTTACTGGAGCTAACCAAACGGGAGGTGAGACAATGACTGAACGCTTATCCATCGGTATTATAATCTCCTGTGTAGCTGTAGTAATGGGCATACTGATTGATTTAGGAATGCTGTATATTGCATTCATACTTTTTGTAATTTGTGTATTGGCTGTTCTTCCCGTCAAGTGGTTTCGTGACTTGTTTTGGAGTGACTAAAATATGCTGGTTGTACATCAATTGAATATAAAAGTTCAAAAATTGGGAGGTATGTCACCAATGAAAAAATACATAAATATAGTTGGAGCGTTGGGCTTAATCGTGTTGATTATAGCAATGCCTTTATTCTATGGAGTCATATTTTTGGGTAGCTTTATCTTGGATACAACGCCAACTATTCATCCTCAGCCTGGCCATGAAGACCATGGACCAAAGATTTGGGAAGGTATGCCAAAAGATGAATATCAGAAGATAATGAAGGTGGTGGAATAGACGCTGCCTTTTTTTATTTGGATATTTAAAGAAAAGACATTGTACAAATGTACAATGTCCGATAATAAGTTACTTGTCTTTGTTTGTTATAAATGCAAAGAAAGAATAAATCGAGTGAGGTCTATTAATC
>NZ_JBHXAS010000167.1:0-8003 GCF_042727425.1 Peribacillus sp. NPDC060253 | reverse complement strand
CCTTGCATTAAGCTAACCATTACTACTGCCTTCATGGTTCGGGACTCGCACCCTATAGATTGCACCCATGCCGGGCGCACGAAAAAGCTGCCTTATAGACAGCTCTGATCTTCAGCTAACGCACCTTTTAGTTCAACAACAAAATTTATTATTATCCTATTACTTCTCCCAAAGCTCTATACGCCTTCCCTCTGGATCTTCAATCCAAATAAACTTTCCAAATTCATTAATCGTCTTTTCCATAACAAGGGGAACACCCATTTTTTCTAGATGTTTGATACTGTCATCCAAATTTTCAACTTGAAAGTTTAACATCACTTGTTGTTCTGTTGGAAAATAGCGATCATTTTCAGAAAAGAAGGAAAAGATAGTTTCATTGCCTGATTGTGGTGTAATAATGGTACCATTCCAATTTTCAATTTCAATTTTTAGAACTTTACTGTACCATTTTTTTATATCCTCTAGATTTTTAGTCCTCCAAAAGATTCCTCCAAAACCCTTTATTATCATAAGAATCTCCCTCCTATCCCATTGGTTATTAATTTAAATTCTAGTTTTGAAAGCGAATTCCTTCTTTCACTAACCTGTCCCGATAGTTGCATAGGAAAAAGCTGCCTTAAAGACAGCTTCGATCCTCAACAAACGCACCCGTTAGTGAAATAAATCTTAGATAAAAATCACAATAAATAGTAATCCTATACCAATAAGAACTCCACCAATCAACTCATAGTTGTCAAACAAGAAGAACAATTTACTTTTATTTTTAAAATCGAATGAAAGAGTTCTTTTTCTTAACCAAAATGCAAAAGTGACAATAAAAAGCAACGCGAAAAGAAGTAACATTGGAGTATTTTTAATATATGGTTCACAAGGTTGCCTCAGCAACTAGTAAAGCATCCATAGTTAAAGAAAGACATAGCTAATGAATGAATTTCCAGTTGTAAAAATGAGGAATGCGCCCATTCCGATAAACAGAATCCGCCAAAACCAATAGCTACTTATGAAAGGAAAAAAATCGATTTTTCCTTCTTCAATCTCTTTTATACCCTTATACAACCACTTGTTCTGAAACAAACCAAAATACAGGAAAACTACTCCCGTTACAAAAACAAATGAACCACCTATCATTTCCTCCACTTAATCGAACTCCCTACTTACTCATCTTACCATTATCTTAGTATTTATTACTTTTCAACAAACCTGTCCCAATAGTTGACTAAAGAAAAAGCTGCCTTAAAGAATACTTTAATCACCAATTGCTACTATTAACTTGTTTTTCAGTAATGCTTCTTTGCAAAGTTCTATTAACTTTTCAGCAAACTGTTTTATTTTTTGTCCGTATAAATTTTCTGTTTTGTATTTAACAACTATGCCCTCGCAAATGTTTACTAACTGATTTATTTCTTGCATCTAAAATATTGTAGCACCATATTGATCTAACCCTATAAGCAAATCAAAAGATCCTTTTTCCGTACAACCTTTACCGTAATCTTCTTTAATCTGAAGATACCCCTGCGACTCTTCATTAAATTTTACAGATTCATTTAAGTATGCTGTCTCTTTTATTGTGTTTGCAATAAAGAAATCAATTCCTAACATCGTGGTACAGCCAACATTTCGAAACTTTTTTTACTCAATTTCTGCCCAGATAGTTACATAATCCAATCTACAATTTCCTATTTTATGTATGGTTGGAGGTACTTTACTCCCATGAATTTTCGTACTTTTTTCTAATTTTATCGACTTTATTATATTCGCAAATGGTATCTGCTAATTGAACTTTCATCGTATTTTTTTCGACTATAATAGTAAAATTATTAGAGCCACCACCATAATCAAATTCGTAATCATTATTCTCTATATGCTTATATGTTCCAGAAGATTGTTCTCCGCCCTGGACTCTTGAATTTTGAATTTCGAAATTGTTTTCCCCTTTAAAGATAAAGGAGTCTCGACAAACACTATTTTCTTCATCCACCTTTTTCCATGTACCTTTCCAAGATTGTGCTTTTTCTTCACCACACGCAGCTAATACTAATACAGCCATCGTTGAGATCATTAACATTTTTTTCATTCATACACCTACTCCAAAGGTCAACTTTATTTCCGACTTTTAATACGGACAAACAAGGTAAAAGTTACCTTTTCATAGTCATTATTGAAGTAAAGCAACTGTTAGTTGATAAAAAAAAGAAGAACTGTCGAAACAGCTCTTCGGATAAATTCTACGTCTATACTTACTTTTTCAAAACAGGGATCCATATTTCACTTCTAAATGTTGGTGAGGTTACATCTTTTTTTTCGTTCCAAAGGATTTCTGGCCCTTCTATTTGTTCATAGTTAGAGGATGGAAACCATTCCGAATAAATACGTCCCCATACATTTTGCAGTGTTTCAGGAAAAGGTCCGGCTGCTTCGAATACCGCCCATGTAGATGCATCAACTTCAAGCAGTGTTAAGTTATTTGGACACTCCCTCGTTGTTGCTACGCCTATATAATGATCAAGCTCCCCTTTTTCCTCCAACCTGCCTCCGGAAAAGTTCGCTGATGCACTAAGCAGTCCTAATGGCTCGACATTCGATAGTTTTTTGAGTTCATTTATCGTTTTTTCGTCTAAACTTTCCCACATAGAAGCAATCTCTGGATTAACCCCGTTAAAAATGATTGGAACTCTTTTTTTAATTCCAATAATGCGAAATGCCTCTTTTCCTTCTATTCGATAGTTCATTTCACTGCCTCCTTTAATAGATAGTTGGAAGGACATCGGTGGATAGGCTTTAAGTGAATGGCCATTACTTCTTGCTTCTGATGGTGTGATACCATGCAAATGTTGAAACGCTCTTGCAAAAGAGTCTGGTGAGCTGTACCCGTACTTTATCGCTATATCAATAACCTTTATGTTGTTATTTTTAAGCTCAAACGCTGCAAGCGTAAGTCGTCTTCGGCGGATGTACTCGGATAGCGTAATACCTGCCAGGAAGGAAAACATCCTTTTAAAATGATATTCCGAGCAATAAGCTAGCCTTGCAACTTCTTTAAAGTCAATATCGTTCGTAAGATTTTTCTCAATAAATTTAATGGCACTATTCATATTTTTGAGCAAATCCAATTCAATGACCTCCTTATATCCATAGAATAGCAGGAGTTGAAACTACTCATCCGACATTTTGTGCACCATTATGTAGGGTATATTCCTTCAACTAACCTGCCCCTTTAGTTGCATAACAAAAAGGTTGCATCAGCAACCTCCCTTATTGATTCTGTAAATTTAATTCGCATACAAGCGATATTGGTCGCTTAATGTATCTCCATTACCGTAAATATAAGCTTTTGAGCCGGATGTATAGGAGGAATTATCATACTTCCATTTGATTCTGAGCCCCATATACCCACCTGCTCCATATGTGTTCGTGCCATTCTTCTTTATATATTGCGAGAAGCTGTCCCATGTCCGGGGGCCAACCACACCATCTACTTTCAAGTTGTTTTCTTTTTGATATTTCTTTACACCAGCTTCGGTTTTCGGTCCAAAAATCCCATCAACGTCAACGACTGCTGAATCCGTATAAAAGCCCATGACATTCAGGATATATTGCATATTCCTGACCTCTACCCCATGAGTGTCCTTCCGCAAAATAGAGTTTTTATCCCAGCTATCTGGATGGTGAAATCCTCCAGCAGATGCTGAAGCGGTGGAAAAAGATATCCCTAGGGCCATTGCTAATACTACCAAACTAGTAAGTAATTTCTTCATAGCGCCATCTCCCTCTTTTTTTGTGCATCCTAACCTCTTTACTATTTCCTTCCAGATAAGATATTCCCCTTCCGACCAATGTCCTGTTTTGAACCTGCAGCAAACAGTCACCAAAAGGACTACAGAAATAGGATAAATATACGCTCACAATGGGGATTTCTACGTTTCTAAGTGGCCCATGAAAACATTGTACTTTGCCTACTACTAAAACATAGTTGAGGATCACCCCTCAAAATAGCCCTTTTCAACTTCATTTTCATTTCTTAAAGCAAGTTATGAGCCCTCTCCCTTTATTCCATTCATAATTTGGGCAGCCACGAATCTTCTCTTCCCTTTTCAAACTCTGCGAAGGTCCACGAATATTATTGCAATGCTGATGGTCATAATATAACCAATCAAGAATAGAAGAATATATCGTTCCCCGAGTGTTTCATAGGAAGGAGGGAAGAATGATTCCTAATCAAAAAGTAAATAAGGGACTCATTGTGTTTGGTACGATCATCATCCAAATAGGTCTTGGCACTATCTACACCTGGAGTTTATTCAATCAGCCCTTGGCAGACAAGTTCGGCTGGAAACTCAGTTCAGTGGCCATCACCTTTTCCATTACAAGCTTTGCTCTAGCATTGGCAACCCTATTTGCCGGGAGACTTCAGGAAAAATGGGGACTACGTCGGTTAATTGCTTTGGCAGGATTAGTGCTTGGAACGGGATTAGTCGCTAGTTCGTTCGCTTCTTCGTTAATGGTTTTGTACATCACGGCAGGGATTGTCGTGGGGTTCGCAGATGGATTAGCCTACATTACTTCATTGTCCAACCTAATCAAGTGGTTTCCGGAGCGCAAGGGCCTAATTTCAGGAATTTCTGTTTCAGCATACGGAATGGGGAGCCTGTTATTTAAATACATAAACACATGGCTATTGAATAATGTAGGTGCCTCACAGACGTTTTTGTACTGGGGAATCATTGTAATGGCCATGGTAGTGGTTGGGTCGCGTTTTATACGGGAATCAACTGAGACAGCTGAAACTAATGCGTCCTCTCTCAAAGATTCAAACAATTATACCGTCAAGGAAATGATGCGGACAAGAGAGGTATATCTATTGTTTATCATGTTCTTTACCGCTTGCATGAGCGGGCTTTATTTAATCAGTATTGCTAAGGATGTGGGTGTAAAGTTAGCTGGCTTGGATGTAGTCACTGCCGCGAATACTGTGGCCATGATTGCCATTTTTAACACATTCGGACGACTGATCCTGGGAGCCCTTTCAGATAAAATCGGCCGGATGAAGGTGATTGCCTTTAACTTCTTTGTTACAGCTGCTGCAGTTCTGGTATTAAGCCTGGGGAATATTAGATACGGTCTCTTTTTTGCCTGTGTAGCTGGCATCGCCTTTTGCTTTGGAGGCAATATTACCGTATTTCCAGCCATTGTTGGTGATTATTTCGGGTTAAAAAATCATAGCAAAAATTATAGTATCGTATATCAGGGATTCGGCCTTGGTGCCCTTTCAGGAGCCTTTATTGGGGCAATCATCAATGGATTTAAGCCAACTTTCATGATAATAGCCATTTTATGCATCGTGTCCTTCATAATTGCTCTCAGGGTGAAGCCGCCTATCGCGCGCAGTGGAAAACCGGTATAAAGTTCCCTTTGAGGAGCTAGGTGACCTATGCAATAAAGGGCTTATGGTTGTATCCGCAAATACAAAAAAACATATACCACTATGAACAAACAGGAGGAAAAGAATGAAGCAAACAATCGCAGATTTATTAATTGACTCATTATTGCGTGCAGGGGTGAAAAGGATTTATGGGATTGTTGGAGATTCCTTGAACGCTGTCCTAGATTCAATCAGGCGTTCTGGCAAGATTGAGTGGATTGGGGTTCGACATGAAGAGGTAGCGGCATTTGCCGCAGGTTCGGATTCCCTATTGAGTGGCAGCATTGCTGTTTGTGCAGGCAGTAGCGGCCCTGGTAATCTTCATCTTATCAATGGTTTATATGATTGCCATCGCAGCCGTATTCCCGTTTTAGCCATCGCAGCCCATATTCCAAGCAACGAAATCGGGAGTGAGTTTTTCCAGCAGACGCATCCCGAACATCTGTTTAAGGAATGCAGCCACTTCAGTGAGGTGGTGACAAAGCCTGAACAGATGCCTCGAATGGTTACAATCGCCATGCAGCATGCAGTTTCAAGAAAAGGTGTAGCTGTGTTGGTTCTGCCAGGAGATGTAGCAGCATTGCCTGACAATCAAACCGTCCCGGAACAGGTTGTACATGTGACACAACCTATTGTTCGTCCATCCGATGCCGAATTGAAAAAACTGGCGGAATATCTAAATGGAGGGAAACGGATTACTTTATTATGCGGTGCAGGATGTGAAGGAGCCCATTCACAACTAATGGAACTCTGTGACCGATTGAAGTCCCCTATGGTCATTGCCCTAAGGGGGAAAGAACATCTAGAGTATGATAACCCTTACTCTGTAGGTCTTACCGGCCTAATTGGCTACTCCTCCGGCTTTCACGCAATGATGGATTGTGATGTATTGCTGATGCTCGGTACTGATTTCCCTTATAGACAATTCTTTCCTAAGAAAGCCAGTATCCTTCAGGTTGACCTCAGGGCAGAGAACCTTGGGCGCCGGGCAAATCTAGCCTTGGGGCTTTGCGGTGATGTCAAGAACACGGTCGAAGCTTTGCTTCCTTACCTAACAGAGACGCATGGCTCGCGGCACCTGGATAAATATGTCGATCATTATAAAGATGTCCGCGAAGGGCTTGATGAACTTGCGGCAGGGAAACCAGGCCATACACCGATTCACCCTCAATATTTAACGAAAATGGTCAGTGATCTTGCCAGTGAGGATGCTGTATTTACATGTGACGTCGGAACACCTACCTTGTGGGCAGCCAGGTACCTCGAAATGAATGGGAAAAGAAGATTATTGGGATCATTCAATCACGGTTCGATGGCAAATGCCTTGCCGCAAGCAATTGGGGCTCAGTGCATCGATTCAGGCAGGCAAGTTATTGCCCTTTCAGGCGACGGTGGCCTTGCCATGTTAATGGGGGATATGCTAACTCTTCAACAGCATAACCTGCCTGTAAAGATCATCGTTTTCAATAACAGTGCGCTAAGCTTTGTCGAATTGGAAATGAAGGCAGCGGGCTATTTGGAGACCGGTACAGAGCTTAAAAACCCGAATCTAGCAGCCGTTGCCCAAGCAATGGGAATCATGGGGATACGCGTAGAAGACCCGGCAGACCTCCCGGATGCACTGAAGCGAGCTTTTGAACATAATGGACCTGTATTATTGGATGTACTCGTGAATCGCCAGGAAATATCCCTTCCCCCACGAATTGAATTTGGCCAGGCACAGGGTTTCACATTATGGATGGTCAAGGCAGTTCTGAATGGTGACGGTAATAAATTAATTGAACTTGCCAAGACAAACCTCCTTCGCTAGGTTCGATAAAAAGGGATTCATATACTAACTTTGAATCCCTGATTATTATGGGTGATTTATGAAATGAGTATTTACCACCTTTTACCTTGAAGTTCAAAAACAAAACCAAGTATATAGTTTTTCCATTTTCTTCTTTATTGACAAAATGAATAATTAAAAATAAGTTTCTATGATTATCAAACAAGTTACCTCAGATGAAAGACGTAGCAAGATATTCAAAGCCTTATCAGAAGTAAAGCGGATTGAAATCATTCGTTATCTTTATCATGATGAAAATAAAGATAAAAATTCATACGGAGAAATTGGTGAATCAATCGGAATAAATAAGTCAAACGTTTCATACCACATTAAAATTATGGTTGAAGCAGACCTAATTGATGTAGGGCGTGATGGGCAATTTAAATATATAAAAATAAGGAAGGATACATTTCAAGAATTTTTACCTGTTTTTTTGGCAACTTTATAGTGGCCGAAAAACCATTCTTTTTCATCATTAGTTTTAAAGTTTTAGAACTATTAAATAAAAAATGAGTGAGTTTCTTATGCGAAATTGCGGGAGTTTCTCGCTCTGGCTTTTATAACTACTTTTCTTCAGAAGCTCAAGAAAGAAGAGAGCAAAGAGAAGAAAAAGACTTGATACTTAAAGAAAATATTTTAAATGCTTTTCATTTTAAACGCCGTCCTTACAATGATTTTTGAGAGGATGTGTCCGTCTTGGAACGTAAAAATACAGGTAAAAAATATAATAATGAATTCAAGAAGACTATTGTAGAT
>NZ_JBHXAS010000166.1:0-8013 GCF_042727425.1 Peribacillus sp. NPDC060253 | reverse complement strand
TATATAAACTTCTAAATAGTTTGATTTTTATGGAAAAGGATGTGCTTTTGATGCTGAAGGTTGCTGCAGTTCAATTACAAGCTTTCCCTGGGCAAAAGGATAAAAATATTGAAAATTGTATAGAAATGGTCGAAACTGCTGCTAAACAGGGAGCTGAATTAATCGTATTACCGGAACTTTGGGTGAGTGGTTATTACTTATCCAAGGAACAATTCCAATTGTTGCAAGAGTTACCGTCCGGAGAAACTGTTTCATTATTTCAAAAGCTTGCAGAAAATTTAAACGTAATCTTGATCGTGCCTTTTGTCGAGGGGGAAAATGAAAACCTTTATATTTCCTTGGCTGTTATCGAATCAACAGGGGAAGTGATTGCCACTTATCGAAAATCATTTTTGTGGGGAAGGGAGAAGGGGATTTTTACTCCTGGTGAGAGAGTTTATAACGCAATTGATACATCGAAAGGAAAAATAGGTGTTCTTATTTGTGCAGATATTGAATTTCCTGAACCAAGTCGAATTCTTACTCTTCAGGGTGCAGAACTTATTATTGTGCCTTCTGTATGGAGTTATGGAGCTGAGACAAGATGGGATATTCAACTTCCTGCACGAGCACTCGATAATACGGTTTATATTCTAGGCGTAAACACAGTAAATGAGGGAAGCTGTGGAAAGAGTAAACTTGTTGCACCGAATGGTGAGGTCCTATGTGAAGCATCAAGAACAGAGCAGAGTATCCTGATTCATGAAATTGATTTTTCTATTATTCCAGATATCCGAAAAGACGTCCCTTATTTAGATGATTTAGACAAGAAACTGTGGCCTAATGCTGCATTATTCGAATTGAAAAAATAGTTTTTAAAATAGAAAGTAATGAAATTATTCAAAGATCATGGGAGTGAATTATTTTACTATAGTTAATGGCTAAAAGTGAAGCCCTTTCATGCTCTATTAATATCAAGAATTCAATTCTTCCCTATTCGAAAATTCTTCTTTTTTTTTAAAAAAACAGCTTTTTTCAATGCAAATAAGTACTGTCTTCCACAGCTTGGCGAACCCAAAGGGCCTAAATCATAGTAATAAGGGATGAAAGCGGGTTACGATGCAAACTTTTTGCACCAGTTTGATATACATACCATGTAAAGATGGTTGACGGCACCCTCTAGAAGAAATGGCAGAGAGTAAGAAAATTTATATTTAAGAGAAAAGGCAATGCTAGACGTTGCTCTGGACTATTTAAAAATTGTTCTTTAAAATCCATTACTCATTATTAAATGAGTAATGGATTTTTTTTTATGTAGAAAATAAGCAAGAATATTTTTGAACGATTAATCGGTGTCCAAAAATCAATTTAAAGAACAAACTAGTGCCGATTAGCTTAATACAAAAAAAACGAGTAATTACTTCACTAACATTTTCACATAAATGTCTCGAGACGACATTTCATAAAAAACCAGACAATGTCTCTAGTCTAAAGATCAATGTGTCTCTTTAATCTCTGTATAACTAATGTTATCAGAATAATATTTATTAAACGAAGCAGATATTTCAGAAAATTATTGTTTTTCTGAAATATACACATTATAATTTACCTAATAAACGTTAGGTGGGGATGAGTTGAAAAGGCAAGAATTGATAGATGCAGCTCTTTTGCATTATTCACTACATGGATATCAAGGAGCCACAATGAAGAAAATCGCGGACGAAGTGGGAATAAAACCAGCATCCATTTATTTTTTTTATAAGAACAAAGAGGAATTATTTATCGCTGCGTTTCAACAATTACTTGATAACCATTTAGCTGAGATGAAACGAATTTTAGCTGAAACAAGTTCACGATCTGTTAATCAGATTTTTAGTGAAATGCTTCATGGAATCGTTAAGTATCACAAAGATGATGAGCGAGGGACAATGGCGTATATATCGTTGGTTACGTCACCCATTCCGGAAATTAAACTATATTTACAAAAGTATATGTTGCATTTTAATGATTGGATGGTTAGTTCACTTGAGGATCTATTGAGGCAGAGTTATCCGAGCCTTTCCACTGACGAAGTGGACCAAATCATAAAGCAATTTATTTTACTGGGGAATGGAGTTTTTTGGGGGATCAATTTGTATGAGGGACAAGGTTTTATGGAACAAGTTCAGATTGCAGATCGGTTCATCAGCTCCATGTTTAGTGATATAGAAAGGAAATATGGTGCCTCTGTCCAAAAGTGAATAATAAAAAGGTGAAGTCATAACTGTGGCAGAGATGGATTAGTTGCTAAAAGGAGGTGATATAAATATTAAAATCATGACAAAGAAATAAATATGGTTCAGCAGGTCTAATAAAAACAAAGGAGAGTGTATTCCAATTAAAATTAAAGTGATCATGCCGGTTATATCGGATATTTTTAATGAAGAAATTAGAAGAGAGATTAAATCTTATGTTTCTGAAAACACTGAAGTAGGAGTTTGCAACCTTGATTATGGACCTGAATCAATTGAAAGTGAATATGATGAAGCACTTTGTATACCTAATTTCCTGGAAAAAGCAAAGCAGGCTGAAGAAGAGGGGTATGAGGGTGTAATTAGTGATTGTTTTGGAGATCCTGGTGTGAAGCCTGCAAGAGAAATATTGGATATTCCAGTTGTTGGACCATGTGAGTCATCCATGCTTGTTGCGAGCTCATTAGCAAAATCCTTTTCAATTGTGACGGTGCTGCCTAATGTTGTGCCCATGATTGAAAACATAAGCAAAACTTTGGGTGTAGATGGGAATGTTGCCTCAATTAGATATGTAAATATTCCTGTTCTAGAAGTTCAAGACAAGGAAAAGTTAAAAAGTGCGTTGTATGAAGAAATGATAAAAGCAATTGAACATGACAATGCCCATGCTTTAGTGTTAGGATGTACAGGCTTTATGGGTGTTGCAGCGGAGCTTCAGGAACGATTAACACAAAAAGGTTATGATATTCCAGTTATTGATCCCGCATTTGCAGCCACAAAGATGCTTGAAATTTTAATTGCTATGGGGGTTAAACAAAGCCGGTTGACCTACATGACTCCACCTTCTAAACAGAGAGTAAAAAGTTCATAAACTTTTTTTAGAAAAAGAAAACACTACAAGTTAACTCCTGTAAAGTAAATTAACGGAATATTCGGTTAATGATCATTGATATTCATCATTCAAGATAGCTTTAAAGAGGCAGGGGAATCTCCAGTCTGATGCTAAAACTGAGGAAAATTCATAGGGGGTGAATTTATGGAAGATAATACAAAGTTGGGAGACGATTACTCTCTATCGAGAGTACCACAAAATGCGAGATTGCCAATGTGGGATATCATGATTGTCAGAGTGGGTGCCCTAGCTACACTTTCTCAATTTATGCTAGGTGCGGCATTAGGATACGGAATGACTTTTTGGCAGGCGTTTTGGGCCATGATGTTTGGAAGTGTCATTTTGCAAGTTATAAGTTTTCTAATCGGTTATGCCGGTGCACGTGAAGGCCTTTCCACTAGTCTTTTGTCGCGTTGGACAGGATTTGGAAGGTATGGTTCGAGTATCATTGGCGCGGTCATTGCTTTTTGTACAATAGGCTGGTTTGGAGTACAGAACTCTGTTTTTGCTAATGGATTGGTGGAAGCTACCGACGGTAAATTGATCCTTCCAATTGCAGCTGCCATTACCGGATTAGGCGTAACTGTACTGGTTATATTTGGTTTTAAACTATTAAGCATGACAGCCAAAATTACCGTTCCTGCCTTTCTATTGGTGGTAGGGTTTGGCGTCTATCAAGTTCTCAGTGATCAATCCATTTTTAGTTTAATGGGAACTCCGCCTCCGGGAGAGAGTCTTTCTCTGGGCGTGGGTGCAACAATGGTTGCTGGTGGATTCATTATTGGTGCCGTAATCACACCTGACTTCAGTCGGTTTGCCCGAAACGGTAAGGATGTTTTTTGGATGACTACCATTGGTACCCTAGTGGGCGAACTTGGTGTAGGAATGATCGCTGTGTTAATGGCCCATGCAGCAAAAACGAGCGATGTTGTCAGCATCATGCTACAAACGTCTGGCGGGCTTGGCGCTGCAGTTGTCGTTTTTTCCACAGTGAAAATTAATAATGTAAATTTATATTCCTCTTCTCTTGGCTTTACTAATATTTTCGATTCTGTTTTTAAGGTCAAAATGAATCGAGGACTCGTTACACTTGTAATTGGTGCTATTGGAACTCTGCTTTCCATAATGGGCATTCTCGATAGATTTGTAGACTTCCTTGTTTTACTTGGGATCATGATACCTCCAATAGCCGGAATCATGGTGGTTGATTACTTCGTGCTGAAAACGTATCGAAAAGCTCTTGATGAAAGCAGAGAGAAAGGAATATTGCCATCAGAGCCAGAAAAATTGAATCCAGTTACATTAGTTGCCTGGGCAGCAGGATTTGCAAGCGGCTATTTTATTACAGTTGGCATACCATCTATCAACTCCCTTTTAATAAGCGGCATTATCTATTACGCAGGTGTGTTATTTATAAAATCTATCAAAGGGAAAAAAGAGAATAGGGATCATATCGCATCATAATTTTTGAAAATCGGGGGTTTGGAAAAATGAGGAAATTAGGTAAACAGGAAATTGAAGATATAGCAGTAGGTGCGGCTTTACTCGGAACAGGTGGAGGAGGAGATCCTTACATTGGTAAACTAATGGCAATACAGGCAATTGAAGAATACGGGGAAATCACCTTGTTGGATGTGGATGAAGTTCCAGATGACGCATTAGTAGTTCCTTCCGCGATGATGGGAGCACCGACGGTTATGTTGGAAAAAGCTCCAAGTGGTGAAGAAGCAACAGCCGCTTTCAAAAACCTCGAATCTTATTTAGGGAAAAATATTTTTGCAACGATGCCGATTGAAGCAGGCGGAGTGAATTCGATGGTGCCCCTTGCACTTGCTGCAAAGCTTGGCTTGCCTGTGGTGGATGTTGATGGGATGGGGAGAGCATTCCCGGAATTGCAAATGGTCACTTTTTATTTGGATGGAATTGCTGCTACTCCGATGGTTCTTGCGGATGAGAAAGGCAATACTTCACTTCTCTCAACCATAAATAATGTCTGGACAGAAAGGATTGCCCGTGCAGCAACGATTGAAATGGGCGGATCCACAATGACAGCAATTTATCCAATGACAGGAAAGAATATAAAGGAAAGCGGAATTAGAAATATACTAAGCTTAGAAGAAAAGATCGGTAAGACAATAAGGCTTGCAAAGCAAAATAATGTTGATCCAATAAAAGAAGTGTTGAATAAGGTAGAAGGGTTTGAATTGTTCCGTGGAAAAGTGAGTGATATCAACCGCAAGACAGAGGCGGGATTTGCTAGAGGTGTGGCAACATTTGAGGGAATCAATGAGTATAAGGGAGAAAAACTAGAGGTGCGATTCCAAAACGAGCATTTAATTGCACAGACAGAGAAACGCTTGCTTTGTGTCACTCCAGATTTGATTGCCGTACTTGATGCAGAAACAGGCTTGCCAATCACTACTGAAGGTATCAGATATGGAGCAAGATGCGTGGTAATCGGAATGCCATGCCATCCAAAGTGGAGGACGGAAAAGGGAATTGAAGCTGTTGGTCCAAGATACTTTGGCTATGAAGTTGGTTATGTTCCTGTTGAAGAACTAGTGAAAAAAGGAGGAATAGCATAATGGGTGTTTATCGAATTGGAATTGATGTTGGGGGAACCCATACAGATGCCGTGCTTTTAGATCAAAATAATCAGGTCATTTCGGAAACGAAATCACATACCACGGAGGATGTTTCCATTGGCATCTATACAGCGATGAGAAAAATAATCGATGATGCAAAGGTTCCGCGGGAGCAAATTAAATATGCAATGCTGGGGACGACCCATTGTACAAATGCTATAGTTGAGCGAAAGAGATTAAACAAAATCGCAGCAATCCGTATTGGTGCTCCGGCTACTTTAGCGGTTAAACCGCTGATCGGCGTACCTGAAGACCTCTGCGCAGTACTCGGAAAATACGTATACCTCATCCGCGGCGGACATGAATATGATGGCCGGGAGATTGTTGAATTAGATGAAGATCGTTTGTATCAAATTGCAGAAGAAATCAATGGGAAAGTGGATTCCATCGCAATTACTTCAGTCTTCTCACCGGTATCGCAAACACACGAACAAAGAGCAAGTGAAATTTTCAAAGAAGTACTTGGAGAAGAAATTTCAATTTCTTTATCTTCAGAAATTGGTTCAGTCGGTTTATTGGAAAGGGAAAATGCGACGATTCTTAATGCTGCTGTCGTAAATGTCGCGAAAACAACCGCTGACGGTTTCATCAATGCACTGAAGAATGAAGGAATTGATGCAAAAATATTCTTTTGCCAAAATGATGGGACATTAATGTCAATTGAATATGCGGTTAAATACCCAATCTTCACTGTTGCTTGCGGTCCGACTAACTCATTAAGGGGAGCATCCTATTTGAGTGAGTTAACAGATGCGATCGTTTTGGATGTTGGTGGAACAACAACGGATATTGGTGTTCTAGTTCAATCGTTTCCAAGGGAATCTTCTTTGGCAGTAGAGATTGGAGGAGCCAGAACGAACTTCCGGATGCCTGATTTAATCTCGATTGGACTTGGAGGTGGCACAATAATCCGCATAGGAGAAAATGGAGAGTTCACAATTGGACCAGACAGTGTCGGGTACCGACTGCCTGAAAAAGCCTTGATTTTCGGAGGTAATACTTTAACAACAACGGATGTTGCGGTGGCTCTTGGAAAAGTGGAACTTGGGGATATTTCAAAAGTGGCTCACCTTGATAAGGAATTATTAAATAGAGTCTATTTAAAAATGGTCAATCTGGTCGAAGAAGCGATTGATAAGATGAAAACAAGTGCTGCTCCAGTTCCTGTCATTCTCGTTGGAGGCGGAAGCATCCTTTTACCTGAGGAATTAAAAGGTGCATCTGAAGTCATTCGCCCATTACATTCAGGAGTAGCAAATGCCATCGGGTCGGCTATCTCTCAGGTAAGCGGGCAGATTGAAAAGGTATATGCCCTAGCTGAAATAGGAAGGGAAGCAGCCTTAAAACAGGCAAAGGAAATTGCGATGTCAGAAGCGATCAGTGCAGGAGCCGATCCTGAAACGCTTGTTATTGTCGACATAGAAGATGTACCTTTAGCTTATATGCCTGGGAATGCAACCCGTATTCGTGTGAAAGCAGCAGGTGATTTAGCCCAGTTTGAAATGAATGAACTGGTGTAGGCGAGGCAGGGGGCTGTAAAATAGCTATTTATTGTGCTGAGGAAGCTTCACTTTTTGCTAAAAAGAGGAAAAGTGAAGCTCTTTGGGTAGTAGAAATGACAAATTACTGTACTAAAGATCATAAATATGACGCTATATTTATTTCTTGCCATTGAACGTGAAGAAATATCGTGCGATGGGGATGAATTAATTATATGTTAAATTCATTCTCAGAAGGTTATAGATTGTTTGTTTCTTGAATAGGTGTGAATAGTTTGGTGTTACTTGGCAGTTTAGCTAATGCATTAGGTATAGTGGTCGGAACACTAATCGGGCTTTTGTTAAGACGGATACCAGATCATATGAAACGTTGTTATTGGTGTGGCTGTTAAAGTTCTTGGCCTTGACATGGCTTTGTATCACGGTGTTACTGCCTTTAAGGTCAGTAACGAGAAACTGATTATAATGGGATTGATAATATAAACACAGATGGTATTATACTAGATTAGTAATCTAAGCTTACAGCAGAAACATCCTATGCCATTAACCTATATCAAATTGATTTATGAGAAATATAAAACGTTCAATGAAAATCCTGTTTATTTTATTAATGCAGGATTTTTTTTTTGCCCTTTGAAATTCATGGGTAAAAGGAAGAAATAATTTGGATTGGCTCCAACTTCCTTCTCGTTTTATTACGGATTAACCACGAAAACGATAGAATTTATAAAATATGTAATTTGCTTTGGAAGAAGATCGCTTTACTC
>NZ_JBHXAS010000165.1:0-8113 GCF_042727425.1 Peribacillus sp. NPDC060253 | reverse complement strand
TTTTCCCTGTATTCTTACGTTCCAAGACGGACACATCCTCTCAAAAATCATTGTAAGGACTTAACTAAAATGTGTCCATGAAACTATACTAACTCCATTTTATTAAGAATAGTATTTTTCAAAAAATTGCGTTTGGTGTTATTGTCGTATTAAGCAGTTGTATAATTTTATATGCGATTTTAGGAAAAGATGAAGATTCTATTTGGAATGCAATACATTACTTTTTTACTATAGGAATGTCAGTAATGTGGCTACTTGTGAGAAAATTTGAAGATGAACCTGATAGTAAAAAGAAAACTGGGCTATATGTAGGTTTTGTAATATTTATGCTATTAACAGTAATTACGAGTTAAATATTGTGATTATCAACAGTATTTTAAGTGCAGTTTTATAACTGCTTATCTAAAATTAATCTTATAACAAAAATACCATTTGAACTATCCCCCGGATAAGGGACACACATAAAAAAGTGTCCCTTATCCGGGGTTTTTTATGTTTCGATAGGTGCAATGAGTATGGATGGAGCCACCTTCTGTTTTAACCATCATTTCATTATTCGTTAACGGAATCGTGGAAGCATTGAATTTCATGTAAACGAGCAGGTTGTGGTAATTAGGGAAATGTCCAAGAAATACTACCCTATTCAATTATTATGCAAAATTGCAGATGTATCAAGAAGTGGATACTACAAATGGTTAAAAAGTAAAATATCCCCTAATGAAAAGCAACTGTTGGAAAATCCCCTCCCAGTACGAACCAGCTATGCTTTGCCTACGATAAAGCTTAAGGGGGGGCCGATAAATACAACGCCTAATGGGATTTCCAATTTTTTCATAAAGACTGAAACCATTCATTACTTTATCCGTATATTTCATTATGTACGGTGTTGGCTGTTCGCGGTTGCTCCGGTATTTAGAGGCGTTATTATTTATAGATTGGGAGATGAAGGATCATGAATGAAAAAGGATGCATGAAATGTGGAAGCAATGATGCTGCTAAGAAGGATGTAGCCATGACAGGAACAGGATTGTCAAAAATGTTCGATGTCCAGAATAATCAATTTACGGTTGTGTATTGCAAGAATTGCGGTTATTCGGAGTTTTATAATAAGCAATCATCGGCAGGCAGTAATCTGCTGGATCTATTCTTTGGATGATCACTGCACGAAAAGAATCCCCTTTTTCATGAAAAGGGGATTCTTGTTTTTTCTTCATTATGTCAGCTCATTACCCGAGGAAATGGTCTTGAACGACTTTTGAAAATTCCTTTGCGACGGGTGAAAGGCCTTTAGACGACTTCATGACAACCTTGCCGCGCGACAGCAGGTGTACATTAATGATTCCAGATTAAATGTGGGCGAATATCATCACTCGTGACGGTATGCCCGAGAAATGATAATATGAATGTAAAAAATGGGAATTCTATGAGGGGAAATTAAATGAATAAAATAGCACTTCTTCAACTGTCTCTAGCCATGACAATCTTTGGTTCTGTCGGTTTCTTTTCAGAACTCTCAGGACTTCCTGCATTGGAATTGGTTTTTGTTCGCTGCATTTGTGCTGCGATATTCTTATGTGCAACATGGATGATTACAGGACATTTCAAGAACGAAATATGGAATTTCAGAGAGGTAATGCTCATCATTTTCTGCGCCGTGTCCAACTTGTTAAACTGGATATTCCTCTTTAAATCTTTCGAACTGATATCCGTGACAATAGCCATTTCACTCTATCATTTAGCCCCGATCATTGTACTCATCTTAGGGAGCTTCATCTTCAGGGAGAAAATGAGTTTATTCTCCATCCTGGCAATTTCACTTTGCTTTATTGGCACATTATTCATTATGGGAACAGATGGATTCCGATCATCAACTCCTGAATGGGAAGGTATCATTTATGGAATCATTGCTGCATTTTTCTACGCGGCAACCATGCTTTTAGGAAAGAGCATTACACAGACCAGTGTATTTGCCACCACTTTTCTGCAAATGTTCATTGGAATTCTATTACTGCTTCCTTTTGTCGATTTTTCAGTATACACAACCCTGCAATCTTTCGAATGGTATTATACGGTTCTTACTGGCATCATCCATACAGGCGTCGTGTATCTGCTGTTTTTTAATAGTATCCGTCACTTACCTACAAATGTAGTATCTTTCATGATTTTTGTTGATCCGGCAGTGGCCATCCTTTTAGATATTCTGCTTTCAGGATTTCAACCGGACAGGATTCAAATCTTGGGTATTTCATTGATATTTATTGGGGTGCTCTATTCACTTAAGACGACAGGACCGATTGAAAATGATGTCATACAAAAAAGGCCGCACACAATGTGAGGCCTTTTTTCTTTATATAATAATAGGTATCAATCTATTGATTAAAATGATAGACATCCCAAATGTCAGGGGTTTCTGATCCAATGTACCAAGCAGATACACCGCCTAGATGATTTTGTTTGACCAGGTCAATACGGAGCTTCATCGATTTTTTATCTTCTATCCATATTTGATGCTTTTCCCCTTTGGAAGTATACTCCACGTAATTTTGTTGAGCCTTTTTATCCCATACCTTTTTAAGTTTATGAGATGAAATGATTTTGTTGACCTCAGCCATGGTACGGTCATGACTTTTCACTTTTTTGGTCGATAAATCGGTTACCCATTCTCTCGTATAAAATGGTACAGCCAATATGATTTTATGGGCAGGTACTTCTTTCATTAAAAGCTGAGTTCCTTCTTTGATCCAAGGTAACGAGGAAACGGACCCGGCTACTGGGCTCCCTCCCCAATGCTCGTCATAACCCATTATGATTATATAATCCGCTATTTTGCCAAGTGCTTTCCTATCTAGACTTTTTGACCAAAAAGGGTCGTCATTTTCTCGGGTGACATCCACAGACACTATAATTCCATGCGGTTTTAGGGCCTTTTTTAATTCGCCTATGAAAAGTACAAAGTCCTTCTTATTTTTTGGATCGATGTTTTCAAAATCTACATTTATTCCATCACTTTTAGTTTTTACAAGCGAATCACGTAAAGCTGAAACTAATTTCTGGCGTTTTTTAGTATTGCCTAGTATAGAACCTGTTAAAACAGGGTCGAATTGATTACCGATAAGTTGCCAAACTTGTTTTCCTTGTTTATGAGCGGATTGAACGTAATTTGTATCTACAGAAGCGGAAACGAAATTACCGGAATCCTTCAGCGTATAGGAACGAGGAGATACTACATTTAAATTAGGTTGTTTAAGTTGTTGGGTGTAGTTTTCTTTCGATCCATTATGCTTCCAGCCCATGACGATAAGGCTTTGCTTCTTTTTTTGAAGTAGAGATTTCTTTATCCATCCCTTTTTACCACCAAGCAGTTGAACCTGGTAGTAATAATCGGGAATCTTCAATTTTTGACCAACCTTAAGGGTAACCGTTCGTAAGTTATTTAATTTCGTCAAATCATTTGTAGTTACCTCATATTTAGAAGAAATCTTCCATAATGTATCTCCTGATACAACCTTATGAATCTTATATTTTTGGGGAATCTTCAGGTTTTGGCCAACAGTAATTTCGGAAGAGGTTAATTTGTTTTCTTTCTGTAACTCACTTACTGAAACTCCATATTGATTTGCTACTTTCCATAATGTGTTTCCAGTCTTTACTTTATGTATAATAGGCATCGCAGAATCCCCAACGACAGAAGAAGTAATGGGAAACTCCTCGCCCTTTTTTAAGGTCTTTAGTATAGTGGAACCTAGTTTAGGAGAACTATAAACTTTTGTAGTGCCCGCTTTAACAGAACCTGTGTATTGGGTATTACTTGATGCTTTACCACTGGTTGGAAAGAGACAAATACAAAGAAGGCAGAACATAATAAGACATCCAAAGAATTTTTTCACTATTATTTTATTCTCCTTAAATATTGTCAATTTTAACTTTACTAGTTTACTATGGAGAATCGCTATAAAATAGAGGTACATTGTGGAAAGGCATTTCTAATCCTCGTGTGGGACGAATTATTCCGTATGAAGGACAATTGAATTGTAAGTAGAAGGGGAGGTTTTATATGTCATATTTTGCCTTACAGTTTTATGATTTTAACATATGGGCAAATAAACAGATTTTCAACCGCTTAAAAGAGCTTCCAAAGGAATAATACGGGTATCTCCTTATATTACCTGTGGATAATGATTTAACAACGGAGATATACGCTAAGACTAGAACTGCCATTGTCTCTATTGAAAAAGGCAACCTTATATGGATTCTACTTGCAGCACTTTACACTAGAGGGTATAAACCAAATCAATTCATTCTATTTTTGGAAAAGGAACCGAGTCGGCATTATCAAAGTTCCCGAAAGCCAAAAGGATAACTATAGACAAGAAGGCCGGAAAAGTTACTTTCACTAAATTGTTTGCAGGGTAAATTTTATGTGTGAAGTGAATAAAACATAATGCTTACGTTTTATATCAATTTCAATTTGTTTGTTTAGGTTTTATTTTCAAATAATTCTTCCTTTGGCATCATCACAATTCATCGAGATATCATATTAAAATCAATTCAGCTTACGGTATTTTTGGGCCTTCACGCCTTAGTCCGAACGTAGCAAAGGGCACAAAAATAAGGCCAAGTGTCGCAACAAAAAAACTCCTAAGTGGAATAGAGGGCATCCATAAGCACTTTACATCGATAGATGCCCCTATTTTGGTATGATAGCCAATTGAATATTTGCACTATTATTAGTTATTTCTATTGAAACATCATCAGTATTCATACCTAGGAAATCATTACCTTTTAAATTATCTATCAACTCGCTTATATCATATGATATTTCTAATGATTGAAAAACTATCTTTAAAAAAGCTGTAAATTCCTCTTCAATATCTGGGAAGTCATCTTTAGATTCATCAACGAATAAAAAAAGGTCGGCTAGATTCTTCTTTTCGTCTGTTGAATCATAAGTAAGTTGGATTGCATTATCTTTGGTATTAAAACCTGATTCTGTTTTGATTAGTACCATTTGATTATCATTGTTGACAATCGATTTTTCAAATTCTGCCACTGTTTTTGAAAAAGTTTTAATATTTTCCATAGCTGCTATTTCTTCAGAAGTGGCATCGTTAGTATCTAAATTAGGGTTTCCCTGAATTCCATAAGGAGAACATGCTGTTATTAATAATGCAGATAAGAGAATACAAACATACATTTTATTCAACTAGTTCGCCCCCATTCAATTCATATACTCGGTCACAAAGATAATTTATTTGTCTATCATCATGGCTTGTTAATAGAATAGTGACCCCATTCGTTTTGTAATCCAATAACAGCTCTTGAATCTCTATAATAGATTTCTTATCCAATCCGTTAAAAGGTTCATCTAAAACTAAAATATTTGGGTTCTCCATAATAGCCTGTGCTATTCTCAAACGTTGTTTCATGCCCAAGGAATACTCCTTCACTTTTTTGTCTTTTGCATCAGCTAGACCCACTTTATATAAGGATTGATGTATATCTTCATTTGTGATTTTTTTTTGTATATTCGCTAATATACTCAAATTTTCCATTCCAGTTAAGTAATTTATGAATGGAGGTTGTTCAATAATAATGCCAGCATTCTCAATATATGTCTTACTAAAAATGATTCGTTTACCATCAACCCATACCTCCCCATCATTAATTTCCGTAAATCCACAAAGTGATTTTAACAACATTGTTTTGCCGGATCCGTTTGGACCAATAAACCCTACACAAATTCCTGTCTTAATTGATAAGGAAACATTTTTTAAAATTGTGTTATGTCTTATGCTCTTATTAATATTTATTACTTTAATCATGTTATGGCTCCCTATACAATTTTATATTTCAAGTTCCGTAGTAATACGTGTGAAAGAATAATTAAAAAAATTCCCACAATCATCCCACCAAAAAAATAAGAATCTTTACTAATAAATACAAGACTAATATTCTTTAGTTGCAAATCCATGATAAATAATGCTGAAATTAATATGAAAACAATCAATAATGCAATAGTTTCTTGGAATCTCAAATATAAGTAAAACATAATGGATGAAAGTCCTAAGGAAATTAAAGTACTTGCAATGATAAAAAATAAAAATTGTCTTATGATTTGCTCAGGATAATCAAATTCTAGTACATCATTTAAAAAAATGAACATAAAAATTGAACCAACGTATATAAGTACAAATAGAGTTACATTAAGAATATATGGCCCCCTAATTATTCTTAAAGCATCTCGTTGCAGTTTGACCCGAGAAAATACTAATTGATGGTATGTTTTTTTAATCATGATGAAAGAAATAGAACCCCAAAAAATCGAAACTAAATAAAAAGTATATGGACTAATGAAATGAAGAACACTATTTCCTTCCATATGTTCATTCTGGTCAAAGTCTTTATTAACAAATATCCGATCCAGAATTGCTTCAGCTGATAACAATTTATTATAGTCACTCATATATATAATGATATTTTGATAGCCTTGTATATAATTAATAAAGGCTAATAAAACGGAAGATATCATGACTGTTAGTAATAATATTAGATTGTTTTTTATCGCCACTTTTTTTGACCTTTAACTTTCAGGATTTTTAACTGTCTTATTTACACCTACTACCAGTAATATAATCGAAATTATAAATAAAATAACTAATGGCAGAAATACTTCTAATGTTGAATATAAGGTATTAAATGCGGTAAAGCTGGAAAATATGTCAAACCAAACACTCTGAGTGTATACACCTAATTTTCCATATAGAAAATATATGATTAAAATCAAAAGAATTACCTTATACTCTCGATCTAGTAATAAAACTAATGCACCAGCTAACAAACTAAAAACAAAGGCTAAACTTAAATAGATGGTACATACCATAAAAACAAAGAAGAGATAAGGATGATTGCTATAAAAATTTTGAGGTAAAATCGAAGCAAATCCTCCTATATTATCAAGGCTACGGTAAACAAAGATTCCTCCTATCGAATAAAAAAATAAATAGGTTAGAACAACAGTTAAAGTTGACAGGAATACATATTGTATTACATCTCTATAAACATTCTTCCTAATTAATGGGTAACGATGTCTTCCTAGAACATATAGACTTCTCTTCTCTGTGAATAGCCCAAGGGTAGGTAATATAAATAGGACTGGAATAAAATTAATTAAGTAAAACATGGAAGAATCGACAAAAATTTCCCATGTTGAAATGGCAGCTAGAAAATTGTGTCTAATTTCTTCTTTAGACCCTACTAAATCAGGGGCATTATAATCCATAGTCATGATTTCAAAATAATAACTAGCAAACACCCATGAAAGGGTCAATCCTCCAAACAACAAAATGAATGTTAACGCCATATATCTAATTCTAATTTTAAATTTACTAAGTAACATTATTTCCTCCGATGTGTCTAATAGCTTTAATTAATTCTTGGATAAAAAGGAATATTGTCCAAGAATAAAATCTTGAACAATACTCTATGTTTAATTAACGATTAACCACCACTAGCAGACCAAGAACCTTTAATAGTCACTTTCCCTCCACCAGTATTATTTGTTTTTCTTAACCCTAATTTGTATTTATAACCTACTTGGGCATTCACAGCGGTAAATGTGGCTCTCTTTCCTCTTTGAACAGTTGTTCCACCTCTATAGACATTATCAGAATTTTTCATGTTTGCCGTAATCCATGCAGTACCAGTGTCATTACTTAGATTGACTACCCCTTTATTGTTTGCTTGTCTCTCTGAATAAGGTGCATACTTTTCAGCTCCAGAATAAGTAACTTCATAACCAGTGAAGCTTATTATTTGCTGAGCTTCTGTTTCTGTTCCCGAATAACCCAGAATACCTAATGATATAACTACTGTTAACAAAACTTTTGATTTTTTCAATGTAAATCCCTCCCAATAATTATATATATTGGTTGCAACCAACGTAAGTATATTGAATATTCAGAAATATAGCAATAGAAAATAAGTAAAAAGTCTGAATTTCATCAGTTTTTATTAAAAATATGGATAGTGAACAGGGACTATATATTGACTTAACGTAAGATAATATACAAAAATAACTATTTTTAACGTAAAAGGGTATATGGATTTTTATTCC
>NZ_JBHXAS010000164.1:0-8276 GCF_042727425.1 Peribacillus sp. NPDC060253 | reverse complement strand
GGTTTATTGATCTTAAAGAAGGAGCCTCTCTTTTCTTTAGTACTAATTGATATCGTCTTAAGTTTACATAATACTGATTATTGATCCACAAAATGCCCTTAATCGTTTATTTTTGAATGAAATTCTAGTATTTTTATGAGTCCAGTTCATCTTGAATCTGGATTTTTTATGTTTATGGTTATCAAAATCAGCTTCATTTAATGTACTGCCTACGGAAATTGCATTGCGGGAGCACTATGGAAAGATGTAACTGGTACGACTGAATTCTAAGACTTAATATTCCCCCATGCTTATGATTAATTTTATTGCTTCTTAAAATAAATACTCTTAAGTACTACACAATAATATCTACTACCTATTGTTTATTTTCACTCTAATTCTAGAAAAATCTTTTAGGGACCTATAATAAGAAAAATAACAAAAGAATAAGTAGTGAGTATGTGGTTCAAAAATTGAAACTATATTAGGATGAACTACTGTCTTAACACCTTTCGGAAAATGATACATTTTAGGTTTTATTTCTCCCAGAAACACTTGGGTTAAATGAATACTCCATATACCATATATAGATTCTTTTATTTCTCCCATAATATAGCCCTGTTACAACGAGGGACATCTTCGTTCCATCCTTGGGTCGATGACAGTCGAGGAAATTTATAAAAATCGCGAAAAGTTTTCCCAGGAAGTACAGAGGGTAGCCTCCCAGGATTTAGCTAAAATGGGGCTCATCATCGTATCATTCACAATAAAAGATGTTCGTGACAAAAATGGATATCTTGAATCCCTTGGTAAGCCAAGAATTGCACAAGTCAAGAGAGATGCCGATATAGCTACCGCAGAAGCAGAGAAAGAAACGCGAATCAAGCGTGCCGAAGCGTCGAAGGAAGCACAGCAAGCCGAACTTGAGAGGGCAACAGAAATTGCCGAAGCTGAAAAAATAAACAAGTTGAAGGTAGCTGAGTTCAGACGTGAGCAAGATATTGCCAAAGCACGGGCTGACCAAGCATATGATCTTGAAACGGCCAGATCCAAGCAGGATGTAACGGAACAGGAAATGCAAATCAGGATCATCGAACGACAGAAGCAGATCGAGTTAGAGGAAAAAGAAATCCTCCGCCGTGAAAAGCAATATGATTCAGAAGTGAAGAAAAAGGCGGATGCCGACCGTTATGCGGTAGAGCAGGCTGCTTCCGCTAACAAGATGAAACAAATTACAGAAGCGGATGCCGATAAGTATAAAATTGATCGTTTTGCAGACGTCTTGGATGCCCCATTAGCAGGCAAACGTGTTTATCTGTTAGTTCAAGGTACGGCACCTAAAGATGCTATTCCATATATTATAAATGTTATACGCCATCTCTGTCGTCGTTTCCATATGAAATATATGGGTTTAGGAACTAATTCTAGCGAAGCATTTAAATTACATAATCTAATCGTTAACGAAAAATAATCTTTCGATTATATTATTCCCCTATAAATGATACTGTCGGAGGAGTGTTTGTGTTGAAAAGTAAGAAGGTAAAATAAAGTGTTTCGATTATGAAAAAGGCTTTGGATTATTTCTCCAGATAGTAATGAAGAAGATTTGTTTGTCCATTTTAGTTCTATTCGTAATCAATCTAACTCTAGTTTATTAGAAATGGGGGCAGAAAGTCTCTTATATTGAATATTAGGAGCAAAAGGGGCCACAAGCAGAATATGTAGTACTCATTTGAGAAAACGTTTTATCCTCAAATCAACATGAAAGGCCTTACTAGGAAAAAAGTATAGTAAGACCTTTTTTATTACTTGATTTTTTTACTATCCTGCCTGTTGAGTAGGGGAAATTCATGCGTTTGTTCTTTGATTATTTTTCTCTCTCAGTCGCTTTATATCTTCTCTAGGTGGAAGCCCAAACAGTCGTGAATATTCACGACTGAAATGTGATGGGCTTTCATATCCGACTCGAAAGGAGACATCAGCTGCATCTGTTGACTCGGATAATAACAAGTGCCGGGCTTCCTGTAGTCTTATTTGTTTTTGGAACTGAATCGGACTCATCGCTGTGACCTCTTTAAAGTGTCTATGGAGCGAAGAAACACTCATGCTTGCTATATCTGCAAGATCCTCAATTCGAAAAGACTGATTATAGTGATGCATGATATGTTCAATTACGTCTCTAATACGATAGGTATAGCTACCTTCTATTGCCATCTGCTCTAGTGTTCCTCCATGTGGCCCTTGCAGAACCCTATAGAGAATTTCCTGCTTGAATAGAGGCGCAAGTACTGGAATATCCTGAGGGGTATCTAGCAAGCGAACTAATCTAATCACCGCATCTAACATGGATGAGTCTATCGGGCTGACAAACATGGCTCTCTTCGTATTTTTTTTCGAATCAGCTTGAATTTCAGCATTACCTAAAACCTCTAAGATTTGACTTGGTGTAAATTCAAGTTTGAAAGCTAAATAGGGAACATCTGGAGAGGCTTCTATGACTTGGGCGGTGACCGGTAAATCAACAGATGCAACAAGGTAATCGGCAGGACTGTACGTAAAGCGTTCCTGAGCCAGTAATACCTCCTTCATACCCTGGACGATAATGCATAGGGAAGGATTGTAAACTCCATAATTCGGTCCGATAGCATTAGATTGACGACTGAAAAATAAAGATGGAATAGCCGTTGAGTGGGTACCATCCCGCCCTGAATAATGCTCAATCATTTTAGCAAGCTCACCCTGCCATTCATAAATTTGTTCAGACATAAGATCCTCCTTGTTCCTTTCTCTTTGATAGTGCCATTATAATGCATATCTCTCTGTTATGTAACGTTATGCAAGTATCATTGAGAGGATTAGGCAATCATTTGAGAAGAATGGGATACCGGTTACTTTCTCATTTGTTGCATAATAAGGACGCGGCTAAATAATATAACCATTTAAAGTGAGAATAATGCAAAGAATGGAAAAACAATAATGCAAAAGCGTAGATTATGAAGAAGTGATTTAGAAGTTTCTTCTATCGTGCTGATTGTATGAAAATAAGGCCTGGTTATACTGTGGCTTCCAAGTGTAGAAGTTTGAGGGGAATTTTTACTGGTAACTAAACAATAAATACAAATAGTCTAAAATGTAAGCTTTAATATATCACATCATAGATAAAGGAGTAGATAGAACAGAATGAATAATACATGGAAAATTTACATGCTGACCCTTATTAGCTTAGTGGTCGGTACTTCACAATTCGTCATCGTAGGTACGTTGGATCAAGTGGCTGCTTCCGTCGAAGTATCGGTAGCAACCGCAGGTCAGCTTATTACCGTATTCGCTCTCGGTAACGCAATCGGCACGCCCCTTGTTATGGTAGCAACCTCGAAGATGGATCAGCGTAAGCAATTGTTACTGGCTCTCGCCATCATATTACTCGGCGTCATTGGGGTAATTGCTCTTCCAGGCTTTGGATGGCTGATGGCCTCTCGCGTTTTACTAGGGATTGGAACAGGGGTCTTCGTTGTCACCGCCTATGGTATAGCTGCAAAACTGGCGGCTCCTGGACGTCAGGGTGGAGCGATGGCCAATGTCGCAATGGGGTATAGCTCTTCCCTTGTCTTTGGCGTTCCCCTTGGCCGTATGATTGCTTCGTCTTATGATTGGAAGGTCATCTTCTGGGGCATCGGACTCTTCAGCCTACTGGCTATCTTTGCCGTTGCACGGACGATTCCAGTCATGGAAAGCGAGGCGGCTGTTTCTCTGGGTAAGCGTCTTGCTCTCTTGAAGAATCCGAGAGTCGCACTCACTCTTGGTGTAACCTTCTTTGTATTTATTAGTTATTCAATGCTCAATACGTATATCACACCCTTTCTGACCGCCGTTATGCCAACTATGAAAGAAAAATTGAGTATGATTCTCTTAGCTATGGGTATCGCGAGCTTGATTGGCTCTAAGGTTGGTGGCTTATTGGCAGACCGGATCGGCATCGTCCGCACGCTGGTCGGATCCATGGCTGTCCACATCATCTCGCTAGTATTGCTGTCTACTGTCTCTGGATTTGGATGGGTAATGGTTACCCTCCCGTTGCTCATGATTTGGGAAATCGCTGCTTGGACGTTCGGACCTACCCAAAACTTTAACCTAGTCTTGCTTACTCCAGAAGCCTCTAGTATCGTGCTTAGTCTGAACAGTTCCTTTGTCCAACTTGGATTTGCCGCGGGTGCTGGAATTGGAGGTATTGTTGCGGGAAGGTCATCAATACAAGAGATCAGTTGGGTTGTAGCTACATCAGTCGTGATTGCTCTACTAATTGGAGTGTTTTCATGTAGACGCAGCCATGAGCTCTCAAGTGCACAGCAGTGAAGTTTTAGAAAATTGATTCAGCAGATGATTTGCTTTTAGATGGCAAATCATCTGCTGAATCAATAAATTTACTTTTTATTAAGAAAGGATAGATATAAATGATCTAATACAAAAGATAAAGTTGTGATTATTACAGGTGCTTCTAGTGGAATTGGAGAGGCAACAGCTAAAAAACTTGCTTCTACAGGTGCGAAGTTGGTCTTGGCAGCTCGTCGTGAAGAACGTTTACAACAGTTACAGAAAGACATCGAAAAAAATGGTGGAAAAGCTCTTTATAAAGTAACCGATGTAACGTCACATGAACAAATGGAAGAGCTTGCTGAGTATGCGCTTCAAGAGTTCGGAAGAATTGATGTATTAGTGAATAATGCTGGCGTCATGCCGCATTCATTTCTTTATAAGAAAAGAATCGAAGACTGGAATAAGATGATTGACGTCAATATTAAAGGCGTACTTTATGGGATTGCGGCTGTTCTTCCATCCATGCGAGAACAAAAATCAGGACATGTCATTAATTTGTCTTCAGTAGCTGGACATGTTGTTGGAGCTGGAAGTACGGTCTATGCAGGAACAAAGTTTGCTGTACGTGCGATTACGGAAGGTTTACGTAAAGAAGAGTATAGCAATAATATCCGCACAACCATTATCTCACCAGGAGCAGTTACAAGTGAATTAATAAATTCCATTACAAATATGGACCTCAAGCCAGGAATCGATAAAGTTTATGAAGGTGCGATTGACGCTGAGAGTATTGCTGGTGCAATTGCTTTTGCCATTGAACAACGATCAGATGTAGCAATTAATGAAATGCTTATTCGTCCTACACATCAAGAGAGATAATTTAACACCAATAAATTTTGTTTAATTTAAGTAGTATGTTCCGATTGTTTAAAAACAGGAGACTTATATATTTAAAAAGTATTTTTAAACAATGGTGTTGAGATGCCTATACTCGGCTTTGGTGTGTTTTGCAAGGAACAAAATTTATTATACGAGGAGTGGTATTATGAAAATTTTGATTTTAGGTGCAGCAGGCCAAATAACCCGTATGCTAACAAATGAATTGCTCAATAAAACTGACCATTCTATCGTTCTTTATGCAAGAAACGGGCATAAGCGTTTAACTATTATTGATGATAGCCGGGAAGTTATTTTTGATGGTGATTTTAAAGACAGAGATGAACTGATCGATGCTATGAAAGATGTTGACCTTGTATATATTAATGACATGGGTGATGAAGAATCAACGAAAACAATAATTGATGCAATGCATAATGCAGGAGTGAGAAGAGTAATCGCGGCATCCATTCTTGGAATTTATGATGAAGTATTGGGAGCTTTTGGGGAATGGAATAAACGTATGATTGGTGGAAGCACCAGAATGCGTTCCCAGATTGAATCTGCACGGTTGCTTGAAAATTCTAACCTCGATTATACACTATTAAGAATAACATGGCTTTACAACCAAGCTGGGAATACTAAATATATGATTACCCAAAAAGGAGAGCCATTTAAAGGTGCACAAGTTACGCGTCAAGCAGTAACTCAATTAATAATGGATATCATCGAAGAAAAAAGTGATAAATATCTTCAAGCCAGTCTAGGAGTGAGTGAACCTGATACAGATTGGGCGAAGCCATCATTTTATTAAGATATAAGGAAGATTGATAAGAAAACAACATTTGTTAGCTCTGACTTTCGCGGTATTGTTCCGCGCTTCCAACTGAATAATCTTGAAGCAAATCAGGTCTTGGTCGAACTGATAAAGAAGAGTCCAGTAGGGAAAGAAATAACAACGGCACAAATCGTACTCGCATGGGTGCATGCCCAGAAACATTGTACCAACTCCCGGTACGCGCAAGAGGAATTAAGGAATTTGAACGATGTGCTCTCAAAGATCAAGATTTCGGGAATCGCTATCCGGCAGGTTCAGATTTCGCAAAAAGAACAGGCAAATGACTGACATTTAATATTGAAAAACAGGAGGATTTTATATGCAAAAAGTAATTTTAAACAATGGTGTTGAGATGCCTATACTTGGATTTGGTGTTTTTCAAATGAACGATCCAAAGGAATGTGAACAAGCCGTTTATGATGCCCTTATGGCAGGATATCGTTTGATTGATACGGCCGCGTCTTATTTAAATGAAGAGGAGGTCGGCCGAGCAATCAAACGAAGTGGCGTGCCAAGAGAGGAACTATTTATTACGACAAAACTTTGGGTTCAAGATGCTGGTTATGAGAATACAAAGAAAGCATTCGTAAAGTCACTGGAAAGATTGCAATTGGATTATCTAGATTTGTATTTAATTCATCAACCATTTGGTGATGTATATGGCTCTTGGCGTGCGATGGAGGAATTATACCGTGAAGGTAAGATCAAGGCAATCGGAGTTAGTAACTTCTACGCAGACCGTCTAGTAGATTTAATTACCCATAATGAAGTGGTTCCAGCTGTAAACCAGGTTGAAACAAATCCTTTCTGCCAGCAAGTAGAAAGTGCTAAACTTATGGAAGAAAACAATGTTCAAATCGAGTCCTGGGCGCCTTTTGCTGAAGGGAAAAATGACATGTTCCAAAATGAAGTATTAGTATCAATTGCTGAAAAGCATAATAAATCTGTTGCTCAAGTAATTTTACGTTGGCTGACACAAAGAGGAGTCGTAGTGATTCCGAAGTCTGTTCGTAAAGAAAGAATCATCGAAAACTTTAATATCTTTGACTTTGAATTAAGCCAAGAGGACCTGGAGAAGATTGCGACGTTAGATACGAAAGAGAGCTTGTTCTTCTCACATAGGGATCCTGGAATGGTAAAATCGCTCGGTAACCGTAAACTTGATATTTAATGCCCTAGTCCTTATACACATAACGAAGTGGAGTAAGGAGAACTTCATAAACTGTAAAAATAGTTAAAGTACGTACTCTGCAAGATTATGATGATTTTGATTTCAAAAACAGCCAGAATAATATCTGGCTGTTTTCATTATATTATTTTGTTCTTATTCAACTATAGGGCCAGATTGGTGAAGATTTATGGTTGTTTTGAGTTCTTTTGAGTTCTTTTTAAGCTAACGGGAGTTTTTTTAAGTAGAACCCTTCACAAAGTTACAGATAAAGCCAATCTCTATTTGAAACTCGGCTTTTTTCTTATTGTCGCTTTGGAATATCGTTTGATCAAAGTCAAATTGAGTGTAAAGTTGACAGGATTTTATTCATCGTTATGTTGTAAAAAACATTATATCTCGCCTGATGCTAATCGGAATTTTTAATTCTATTTATTGAAATAAGCAAGCATGCTTTGGATCAATTTATAATTCGAACGATTTGGGTCATAAATGGCACCAAAAGATAAAGAAAAATTAAAGGGATAACCGATTAACGGTATCGCTTTAATGCGGCCACTCTCAATATATGGATCATCTTCAATCATCATTTTTGATACAATACTCACACCCAGTCCAGCTGCTACAGATTTTTTTTATTACCAGAATTCGTTCTATTACTAAGAAAAAATACCGTCCCTATCTATCTAAAGAAAAGATTATTCAATTGGATAATTTGCTAAAACGAGACTTTACTACTCAGACCATTAATGAGAAAGGGGTAGCAGATATTACGTATATCCACACGTTAAAAGACGGATGGTGTTATTTAGCTTCGATATTGGATCTTCATTCTAAGATAATAGTAGGGTATTCATTTTCTCGTTCAATGACGACAGAACTGGTCATACAAGCATTCAATAACGCTCACTTTTCCCAAAAGCCCTCGGAGGGCTTAGTTCTTCATACGGATCTTGACTCACAATATACAAGTAGTGAGTATACTTAACATATTCAAAATCATCATATTAAGCGATCCTTTAGTCAGAAAGGTTGCCCGTACGATAATGCCTGTATTGAATCCTTTCATGCCCTATTAAAAAAGGAAGAAGTCAACCACGT
>NZ_JBHXAS010000163.1:0-8293 GCF_042727425.1 Peribacillus sp. NPDC060253 | reverse complement strand
ATTTATTATAAAATAAATTTCTACGCTTTGCACAAAGAGGAGACAGCTTTTTCTATGCCACCCAAAGCATTTTTCAACATCGAACGCGGGCAAGCGATATTAAGTCGCATAAACCCTTCACCTTCCATACCAAAAATGTGCCCTTCATTCATTGCAACCCTTGCTCTCTGCAACATAAATTGATCCATTTCTTTAACCGAAAATCCTAATTCCCGGCAGTCCATCCAGACAAGGTATGTGCCTTCAGGCTGGATGACTTTGATTTGCGGAATGTTTTTGCTGAAGTAACTCAGAGTGAACTCCAAATTCCCCTGTAAATATTCAAGGAGCTGATCCAGCCATTCTTCTCCGTGTCGGTAAGCAGCCTCTAACGCAACAACACCAAATATGTTCGGCGAACCAATGGATAATGTATTAAGTTCTCGATCATACCTATCGCGCAGTTGTTGATTTGGAATAATGATACTTGACGTCTGTACACCCATCAGGTTAAAAGTTTTGCTTGGCGCAATGCAGGTAAGAGAATGCTTGGCAAACTCTTCTGATATAGAGGCAAAAGGAATGTGAGTATGTGTCTTATAAACAAAGTCAAAATGAATTTCATCTGCCACAACGAGAATGTTATGCTTCATACAAATCTGTCCCAATCTCGTCAATTCTTCTTTGCTCCAAACCCTTCCAATTGGGTTATGAGGACTACACAAAATCAACATTTTCACCGTTGAATCTATCTTTGCCTCTAGGTCTGCAAAATCTATGGAATAATGCCCATTTTCAAGCTTAAGCGGGTTGTTTACAATTTCACGGCCGTTCGCTTGAATCACACGGGCAAAATGATGGTATACAGGAGGTTGGATTATTATTTTGTCCCCTGTCTGCGTGAAGGACTGAATCGCCAACGATAGGGCTGGAATCACTCCTGGGCTATGGGTAATCCATTCTTTCTCAATGGACCATCGATGTCTTCTTTTCAGCCAACCAACAATGGATTCCATGTACGAGTCCGGTCTAAGCGTGTAGCCATAAACTCCGTGCTCCACACGTTGTTTTAATGCTTCGATGATAGGTTGTGGAGACTGAAAATCCATATCGGCCACCCACATCGGTATAACATCCTTTACGCCAAAATGATTTTCAAGATTATCCCACTTTTCGCAGTCAGTGTTCAGTCGACGGACTTCTTGGTCAAAATTATATTTCATCGCTATCTCTCCTTCTCATGTTTGCTTGTGTAACTTGCCTCTGCTTGTGTAACTTGCCTCTGCTTGTGTAACTTGCCTCTGCTTGTGTAACTTGCCTCTGAATATATGCAATTGTCATGCCAACCCATTTCTCTTATATAATCTCCTTGTTTTTATTGAATTTCTTGATTGAATTCCCTAATACCGCGGTCATTATTTAAAAACTCTTTCATCCTAAGCATTAGCTCATTTGCAATTATGGTAAGTATTTTCGCATGGATGATAAAATTCAAAGATTTCATTAAGCATCTGTGGTGGGTCTCAACTTCTTCTGTTTTCTCCATTCTTCATAACCTCCTACAAGACTTTGTACTTCTTTAAAACCATGAACTTGTAGAAGGCTTGCAGCGATCGCTGATCTTCCGCCGGTTTTGCAATAAACCAATACTGGTTTATCATGCGGAATTTTGTGTACCTGTTCCTTCAAATGACCAAGCATTACATGCCTTGCCTGGGGAATATGGCCTTCCTCCCATTCGCCCATGCTACGGACATCAAGTACATATATTTGTTCTGTTTGAATCGTGCCTTCTATCTGGTCCATTGTTACTTCTTCATACTTCATAACACGGGAATCAGATTCTCCTGCTTGCTCAATGATATATGGTTCCATTGTTGCAACGACGCGATCCAATCCAATGGACTGGAGATCATTTATCATATCTGCCACATCCGCATTGCATGCTAGAAGATATATAGGCTGGTCATAATCCAACAACCATCCCGCCCAAGTTACAAATGATTTGTTATAAGGGATATTAATTACCCCTCGTATATGCTTGGTGGCAAATTCACTGGCCGGACGCGTATCAATGACAATTCCCTGATCCGTCCATTCCTGTACAATATCTATTGAAACCTCCATATGATGTGGTGTTGCCATCCTTCGAATTTGCTGCGCTCCTTCTTTATTCAACCGCTTCATCATTGAAAAATAAGGAGGTGCCTCCGGCTGTCCGGCCAACAGTGCTTCTATAAAGCGATCCTCATTATCATATTGCAATGCCCAATTTGTCCGTTTTTCATATCCGATGGTTGACGACGGGATTGCACCTAGTGCTTTTCCACAGGCACTGCCCGCTCCATGCCCTGGCCATACTTGCAGATAGTCAGGAAGGTTTTTAAACTGCTGCAGAGATCGATACATCATGCTTGCCATTTTTCCTGAAGAACCGTGCACCCCTGCGGCTTTTTCTAGTAGGTCGGGACGTCCCACATCACCGACGAATACAAAATCTCCGGTAAATATGCCGAGCGGATCCTTGTTCGATTCACCCCCATCTGTTACGAGCAGCGATATATGTTCAGGTGTGTGTCCTGGTGTATGTACCACCTCAAAATTGATATTCCCAATGGAAAATACATCTCCATTTCTTAGAAAGCAGTATTCATACCCAGTTGCGTACTCATATTTCCAGTCCTCCCCTCCTTCATCAGACAAATACAATGTGGCCCCAAGCCTTGAAGCTAGCTCCTGTGAACCCGACAAAAAATCTGCGTGGATGTGTGTTTCCGTTACACCCACGATCCGCACACCTTGTGCTCTTGCCGTTTTTAAGTAAGGTTCTATATTACGTGACGGATCGACAATGATCGCTTCGCCAGTAGCCTGACATCCCACAAGGTATGAAGCCTGAGCCAGTTTCTCATCATAAAAATACTTGAGTAGCATAAATTATCCTCCTTTTAAGGGCCTTGCTTACTTCTGGTTCTGTTATGCCTATCAGAAATGCTATTACATCATACCTTTAAGCATCCCGTTCCAATACATAACGGGAAGCAAGTTTTTCTTCAATACATACATACTGAACCTCTCACGGGATTGATCGATAGGAAACGTTTCTTGCGGCTGTAAATCATAATTGAATTCAGCCAGTATAAGCCGCCCGTATCCAGTAACAAGTGGACATGATGTATATCCGTCATATTTATGAACCATTTGTTTGGCACGCATCCGATGAAGTAAATTTTGCACAAGCACGGGCGCTTGTTTGCGAATTGCAGCCCCTGTTTTTGAAGTAGGCAAGTTTGTGCAATCCCCTATGCCAAATATATTGTCAAAGCGGTCATGCTGCAGCGTATATTTATCTACATTCAGCCAACCATTGCTAGCTGCTAGGGAACTATTCTTGATAAAATCAGGGGCGCTCATCGGTGGTACCACATGAATGATGTCATATTGCATATCCACACGCTCTTTTGTGTTCAGATTTTCAAATGTCGCTCGCTTCTTGTCACCGTCAATTTCAATGAGATGATGCATAAAATATGTCTCGATTTCTTTTCGTTCAATTATTTTATTTAGTGCCTGTTCATACTTTTTCACATTGAATATGGATGGGCTACCTGAAACAAAAATAACCGAAGATTGGTGCCGAACCCCTGATTTTCTGAAATGATCTTCTGCCAAATACATAATTTTTTGAGGAGCTCCACCACATTTTACTGGCGTGTTCGGATTGGTAAAAATGGAAGTCCCCCCCTTGAAGTTTCTGATCGCCTCCCAAGTGCTATCAACATAATCATAAGAGTAATTACTACATACCCCATTCTTTCCAATACTCTCTTTTAATCCCTTGATTTCATGCCAGTTAATTTGAATCCCTGCAGCGACAACTAGATATTCATAGTGCAGTTTCTTTCCGGATGCTGTAACAACAGCATTTTCATCTGGCTGAAATGTGGTTATCGCATCCTGTACCCACACGGCTCCGCTCGGAATAACCGATGCTTCCTCCCTTTGTGTCACAGTTTTGTCAGCTTCGCCAGCTCCCACAAGTGTCCATAATGGCTGATAATAATGTTTCGTCGCAGGGTCAATGATGGCAATATTTCCGCTCAGATCGCGAGATTCACGCAGGAGACGAGCTGCAACCGTAATTCCGGCACTGCCCCCTCCAACAATCAAAATTTTGTAATGTGTGTCATTCTTTATATTTGCCATTCTAATCTCCTCATCTCAATTTTATAAAGTAGCTCACCAATCTAACGCTTTAGCATTAATGATTAGCATGTAACTGGCGACCAACATAACAACACCAGAAAATACATAATGCAGCGTACGCTGCTGTTTGCTTAAGCGGGCTGCCAGCCAAGCTCCGACTGTTCCGCCGACAACTCCCCCTCCAACAAATTCGAACATTATCCACCAGTTTACAAGGCCAGATGAGCTATAGCTTATAGCTGTCATAAGCCCAAATGTGCCAACAGATACCAGAGAAGATCCAATTGCTGCAATCATTGGCATCCTTGTTACAAAAATTAAATCGGGAACAATCAAAAATCCGCCGCCCTGAGACTCTTACCAACAAATCCGAGTAGTTGGCGATTCATCTCTCCCTCCTATCTCTATGTACTTATCATTTATACAAGCAAAAATCATGCCAATTAATTCCCCCTGTAAAACCGCTTGTTTTGCACACTGCACTCTTTGGAAATTCCCAATTTTACTATCTTACATATTAAAAAACCTTTATCATCAAGCCTAAAGCCTTCCTAGGACTAGGAATTTTTTTTGCATCTGTGATAAATTCTTCAAGCTATTTCTATAAAGTGATTCTCTAACCTATCCAGTTAACAAGAATTTTTCTTAGATTTCGTATAACTGAAAAAGCGTACAAGAACATTGTTAATGTACTACCTCTGATAGAAATGAAAAAAATCGCTCCAATGTTATATAGAACGATTTAACGTAAACAACCTTATTCAAATAAAGCGCCTTTTAGTCGCCACAAAATTAATCTCCCTTACTTTAAGCTGCCAAAATAGCCTGAGATTTCATAGAATCAAGGCTTTTTTAATGCAATGTTCTTTAGGCTGATCTTCAGCTAATTCCTGTTAGTTCATTAAGAATTACAGTTCTTTATAAACAAATTCTCTGTACTTTATAAAATTTTGCTTTTTATAGAAGTCCTTTGCAATATTGTTCTCAAACCAATAATCTAATTCTATTAAATCTATTCCTCGATCGTTTGCCATTTCATATATACATTCCATAAGACTTGAACCATAACCCTTATTTCTCTTTGTTTCCACTATGCTAATCTGGTGTACATAAACAGACTTATATCCTTTTTTAAACGCATTTTCTGGATATTCTCTTATCTCTATCCAAGCATAGCCAAGAGCTTCTTCGTTATCTTCTAACAAAAGGAAAATGAAACTTTCGTTATTAACCAGACTTTTGAAAACTTCCTTCACATTTTCATAGTTATATTCCTTAAAGTATTTAGGATACAAATTTGAATGTAAATCGTGCACATATTTATTTAATTTAGCTACCAAATTGAAATTTCTTGTTTGACTAATTTTCATAACAATCCCTCATCTATCTTTCGCTATTTTGAACAATAATCCCTTTTTTATGTAATTTCAGGGAATTCCTTATTATATTTACCTAATGGAACTAACCTCCCCCGATAGTTCCATAAAGAAAAAAACTGCCTTAAAGACAGTTCCGATCTTAAGCTACGCACCCTTAAGCTTAATAAGAAAAAACACCTTAGTTGGCATTTTTCAGCACAGTAAATATGCTGGTTTATGAACTTTCAATGGAGATTTTTTTCATTAATCGTTTTAATTTATCTTCTGTAGCTGTTCCCTCTACTGGTGTATAGATACTGCACCTTAAGTCCATGTCCCCCTGGACTTGGAGAGACGTTAAATTAAATAGCATCTTTCCGGCTTTAGCATGTCTAAATTCAATCATCATTTCTGGTGCTTTACTCACTTGACTTTCTTGCCATAAAGATTGAAATTCTGGGTGAGAATTACTCATTTCTTTAATAAATAGGTTATACCATTCATCACCTAAGTAGTGGCCATAATATGCACGAAAAATGGCAAGAAATCCTTTAACAAAATGCTCCCAATTCACAGCTAATGCTTTTAATTCTTTTCTTGTAAATACTAGATGGATCAAATTTCGTTGGTCATCTGAGAGTTGTTCAAAATCTAAAAATACATGAGCAGCAGCATTGTTCCAGCCTACAATATGACAATGTCGATCTGTAATGATAGTAGGGCAATACGTTAACTCAGCTAAAATTTTTTCCAAAGAAGGACTAAGTTTTGGCTGATCCTTCTTTCGATGAATAATGGATGATTTCACTTCTAAAGCTAAATCATATAGATACTCTCGTTCATCATTATTTAATTGTAGAGCTGTAGATATGCAATCCAATACGCTTGTAGAGACCTTTATATCCCGACCTTGCTCTAGCCACGTATACCAAGTAGTACTAACTCCCGCCAAATGTGCAACTTCTTCTCTTCGTAAGCCAGGTGTTCTTCTCCGTGTACCAGCAGGTATACCTATAGATTCAGGTTTTATTTGGGATCGCTTCGTTTTTAAAAATGAAGACAAAGCTTCAAGTCTGGTTTTATCATTCATTTCTAAACCTCCATCATAACCATTTAACCTAGTAGTTATTATACCAGGATAAACACTCACTTGTAATAGGATAACCTCGAAGTATAATACAAGTATACTATTCATTTGGAGTGATGAAAAATGGAAAGAGTCGTTATTACCGGAATGGGAGTAGTCTCTCCTATTGGAAACAACGTAGAAAAATTTTGGAGAAATCTGACTGAAGGGAAGTCGGGCATTTCCTCTATTGATACATTTGACGTAAGCAATCATAAAGCAAAAATTGCAGGAATTATTCGTGATTTTAATGCAGATGATATTTTAGGAAAAAATGAAGCACGACGTCTAGATCGCTTTACTCAATTTGCTTTGGCTGCTGCTGAACAAGCTTGGACTGATTCTAATTTAGATATTGATGATATCAATCTAGAAAGACTTGGCGTATATGTTGGTTCGGGGATAGGAGGAATTGAAACATTGATTGATAATGTGGATACTCTTCGAGAGAAAGGTCCAAGACGAGTTAGTCCAACCCTGGTACCAGCCATGATTTCAAATGCTGCCGCAGCCCAAATTAGTATCAAGTGGAACGCAATGGGACCTACTATGTCACCTGTTTCTGCTTGTGCAATCGGAAATACAGCTATTGGTGAAGCATTCAGACTTATTCGCTTTGGAGAAGCCGATGCCGTTTTTGCAGGAGGAGCAGAGGCAGCTATAACAGATTTATCTTTAGCTAGTTTTGGTAATGCTACAGCCTTATCAACGAGAAACGATAATCCAACTAAAGCTAGCCGTCCTTTTGATGTAAATCGAGATGGATTTGTCATGTCAGAAGGAGCAGGAATTTTAATCTTGGAGTCTTTGTCTCACGCTTTACGTAGAGATGCAAAAATTTATGCAGAAGTCATTGGGTATGGTGCGAGTTCTGATGCTTATCATATGGTAGCTACACACCCAGAAGGTAAAGGAGCCTATCTTGCAATGAAAATGGCTTTGAAAAATGCAAAAATTTCTCCTGAAGAGATTGATGTTATTAGCGCTCATGCAACAAGTACAGAAGTCGGAGATCGATCTGAGACACTGGCCATAAAAAAACTGTTTGAATCAAAAGCTTATCAAATCCCAATAACAGCTAATAAATCTATGCTTGGTCACATGTTAGGAGCAGCTGGAGGCGTGGAAGCAATTGCTTTGGCAAAAAGTTTAAAGGAAGGAATTATTCCTCCAACCATCAACTTAGAAAAGCCTGATTCATTATGTGATTTAGATTATGTACCAGGTGTTGCGCGTAAAGTGGAAATAAGTACTGGTCTATCCAATTCATTTGGTTTTGGAGGTCATAATGCGGCTATCGTTTTAAAAAAATACGAGTGAATTAAAGATCCTCAAGAGAACTTTTAGTTAGTTACCATAATCGGTCTTATAGGAAAGTAAATACGAAAAAGCCCTTTTTTCTTCTATATAAGGGCTTTTTTCTTTTTCATAAAAGTGTCCTTTTACGAACGGCAGCAACAATGCTATACAGCCATTTCGGATATTTTATATGTTAAGAGAATCCAACCTGAAAAGTCGATCTCCTCGTCGTAAAGGATTTGACTTTTTTTACTTCCTCTAAATAGAACTAAACCAGCTAATAGGATGTCAATATCTTTCTCTGAAATTTTCATTTCCCTTATGA
>NZ_JBHXAS010000162.1:0-8394 GCF_042727425.1 Peribacillus sp. NPDC060253 | reverse complement strand
GTGCTCGCATCAATCATAAAACAGTTCTCCGATTGATGAATGAACTAGGATTGAAGTCATTGGTTCGCATGAAGAAATACCGTTCGTACAAAGGGGAAATCGGCAAGATTGCGCCCAACATTCTAGCACGTGATTTCAAGGCGGCAAAGTCAAATGAAAAATGGGTGACAGACGTCACAGAATTCCATCTAGCTGGGGAGAAACTATACTTATCGGCCATTCTTGATCTGTTTAATGGAGAAATCATCGCCTATAATATCGAATCTCGGCCTGTTTATCCGCTCGTTTCCAAAATGCTGGATAAAGCCTTTGATCGCTTGGAATCGAAAGATTCACCCATTCTTCATTCAGATCAGGGCTGGCATTATCAGATGAAACAATACTCCCATGATTTGACACAAAGCATGTCCCGCAAAGGAAATTGTCTCGATAATGCGGTGATTGAAAACTTCTTTGGCTTATTAAAATCCGAATTACTCTATCTTCAAGAATTTGAAAGCATGGAGCATTTCAAACAAGAACTAGAAGAATATATCCATTACTACAATCATCAACGAATCAAGGTAAAATTAAAAGGCATGAGCCCGGTAGATTACCGGATTCATGCCCTCAAGGCTGCCTAATTAAATAAAGTGTCTAACTTTTTGGGTTCACTTCAATGAAGGGGCTCTTTTTCATGAACGATTTTATCAATGTTTTATGATCATTCTTCAGAAAATTTCCCCTTTAGGAATAGGGATGAAAAGTTATATGTTAAAATTAGGATGAAAAAAATCAGAAAATATAGATAAAGGAGAATAAAGGATGAATGTTTATAAAATAGCGGTCATCGCGGGTGACGGGATAGGCCCAGAAGTGATTAATGAGGGTGTAAAGGTCCTTGAAGAAGTTGCTGGGATTGCAGGGGATTTTTCTTTCGAGTTTACATATTTTCCATGGGGCTGTGAATATTATCTTGAGCACGGTAAAATGCTGCCCGACGACGGGCTGGAACAATTGAAGAAGTTTGAAGCCGTGTATCTTGGGGCGGTCGGTTATCCTGGTGTACCGGATCATATCTCATTACGTGAACTTTTGCTGAAAATCAGAAAGCAATTTGATCAATATGTGAATGTTCGGCCTGTAAAATTGCTTCAAGGTGCTCCCTGCCCATTAAAAGACGTTACTCGTGATCAAATCGATATGGTTGTCATCCGTGAAAACAGTGAAGGGGAATATTCCGGTGCTGGTGATTGGCTATTCAAAGGCAAGCCGGAAGAAGTCGTACTGCAGACTGGGGTCTTTTCACGAAAAGGAACGGAGAGAATCATCCGATATGCATATGAACTGGCTCGTAAGACGGGCAGGACGCTAACGAGTATAAGCAAGGCGAACGCATTGAATTATTCCATGGTTTTTTGGGATCAGGTATTTGAAGAAGTCGGGATTGAGTATCCGGATGTTGAAACGAATTCATATTTGGTTGATGCCGCCAGCATGTTTTTTGTCAAACAGCCCGAGCGATTTCAAATCGTTGTCACTTCCAATTTGTTTGGTGACATCATCACGGATTTAGGTGCTGCCATCGCAGGCGGGATGGGACTGGCGGCAGGAGCCAATTTAAACCCGGAACGGACATATCCTTCAATGTTTGAACCGATTCATGGTTCAGCACCGGATATTGCACACCAAGGCATAGCCAATCCACTTGCCGCCATATGGTCTGCCAGTCAGATTCTTGATTTCTTTGGGCATGAGGATTGGGGCGCAAAAGTGTTGGACGTGGTCGAACAGGTGATGGTCGATAAAAAAGCCCTGACCCCAGATATGGGAGGGGCAGCTTCTACAGAAGAAGTCGGAGATGAAGTGGCTGCATTATTATCCGCTTTACAAACAAAACAGGTATAATCATCATGAAAAACGGGCATCCTGCACAATAACTATCATTATAGTAAAAGGGCAGGGGAGAGCCGATGATTCAAGTGAAATTATTTGATTATGAGCATGAAAAGGACCTAGAGGATGAAATGAACGTCTTCTTGGAAGACATTCGTGAGAATCAAATCGTCGATATCAAATACAATGTCGCCACTTCGGGTGAAGAGGAAGAGGAACAGATTTACTGTTTTAGTGCGATGATCATTTATAAGAAAAAATAAAGTCATGAGGCCCTATCGTTTTCATTTTGCAAAAATATTAGACTACCTATTGCTGCACGAGGGGCAACCAAGGTAGTCTTTTTTTCATTAAGTTTTAATCTGCAAAACCCTGACTTTGTCTCCAGTAAGATATGTTAGGATGAAGTCGATTCCCCGCCATTGACCAGAAGTGTTTGTCCGGTCACGAAACAGGAATCATCAGAAGCGAGGTAGACAAAGGTGGGAGCCAGTTCAAACGTCTGACCTTGGCATTGCATCGGAACCGTGATGGGGACGTCTTGATAACGAGTTATCTTTCCATAATTCGCATGCATGGGAAACCCTTTACCAGATGATTTCTTTTTCTTATCTTCTGCCATGAGGAGTCCTCCTAAAAAAGAATTTAGACGGATTACTTTATGTCGGCCGGGCAAATGCCGTGCAACATGACTAATGATTAATAACCTCTGGGCAGGACTCGTTGCCGTGCACCTGGAATAGGCTGAAGGGTAGAAAAAAAGTCTTTGGATGTCTCAATATGGCCTATTATTATAACCCGCGTTATGTGCCGTATTATCCTGTAATTTAAGGACGAACTTCAAAGGGATAAATTAGCAAAGACTGATTATATCCTTTTATGAATTTTACAAACAAGCGGATTATAGGTAAAGTTAAACGTAATGCATAGTACGGACTGGTGTATTTAAAGGAGAGATTCTTTTTGGATAACAATATGAAACAACTGATAGAAAATATGCAACAATCAGGTGGAGGCCATATCTTATACTGTTTTAATGAATTGGAAACCTACATTGAAAACGAGGCAACATTCATTATTGCCGGTGTTGAGCAAGGAGACAATATCCTGGTCGTGGAAAATGATCGCATCTTTCCTTTCGTGCAAAAAAAATTACAGCTTCATTTAAATGAAGAGCAATTGAAGAAAGTGAATCTTATTAATAATTTTGATTTTTATTGTTTTCATGGAGACTTCCATCCTTCAACGATGGTTCATTATTTCTTGGAAAATATCGATTCATATTCAAAACAAAATCAACTCGTGCGAACTTGGGGTCATGTGGAATGGGGCCAAGAAGATAAAGCAAGCGTTGCGATAGGTGAATATGAAAAAGGAATCGATAAATTGATAACGGAACGAGGGTTGATTTCTGTTTGTGCTTACGATGACTGCAGAGTACCTGACGTGCTTAAAGCAGACTTGATCAAGCATCATGAAATCCTCATAACCGATGAAAAAATTACGATTTTGACTAACAGATAGGACAAAGGGGCGAAGAATGTGGATAGTTTTACTGAACGGGTTATTAAGATCATTCAACATATCCCTTCCGGTAAAGTGATGACATATGGCCAGATTGGACAGCTTGCTGGAAGCCCGCGCGGTGCAAGGCAGGTCGTAAGGATCCTTCATTCAAGCAGCAAAAAACATGACCTTCCTTGGCATCGGGTAATCAATGCCAAAGGCGAAATCGGCATAAAAGCAGAGGGAGCTGCGGAACACCAGAAGGCGATGCTGGAAAGTGAAGGCGTCACATTCACCAATCGGAATACCATTGACCTGGAGGCTTTTCGATATCATCCAGAAATTTATTAAGGATAGGCCGAAGGCGGCCGAATAAACAGCGATGAGGACGAAAAAAAATAGTGGAGGGACGAATAACGATGCGGCGGGTCGAAAACTGTGCAATCAAACGAAAAAAGAGGGCTGCCTGCGGAATTACCGAATTATTCTCCAGGCAAACGCTGAATGAATGCCACTACAAACGAAATCATACACAAAAAAAGGCTGATCCAACTAGATCAGCCTTTTTTGTGTATTATGAACGGGCATACATGGCAGCATTCAACCCGGCAAGTCTTCCGGTTACTAATGCCGATGTTATATTATAGCCGCCTGTGTATCCGTGTATATCCAAAATTTCACCGCAGAAATACAGTCCGTCCATTAGTTTGGAAGCCATTTCTTTTGGATGGATTTCTTTGACGGATACGCCGCCGCCTGTGACGAAGGCCTTCTCTAGCGGCTGGGTGCCGTGTACTCCAAATTGGAATTCCTTGCATAGTTCAGCAAATCGGCGAATTTTCTCATTTGAGATCGTCGCTCCTTGTTCTTGAAGGTCGATGCCGCTTCGTTCAAGCAGGAAGTGAAGATACCGTTCCGGAACCAACCCTTTTAATGTATTTTTAATGGCTTTTTTCGGTTCGGCTTTGATTTCTTTTATGATGTCTTGAAAGACTTCTTCCTTGTTTCGATCGGGAAGGGCATCGAGTTTCATGGTCACTTCCGAGAGGTTCCACTTTTTCATCGCTTTCACGACGAATTGGCTGCATCTTAGTACAGCTGGACCAGAGACGCCAAAATGGGTGAAGAGCATATCCATTTGGTGCGTAATCAAGGCCTTGCCTTTTGGATTAAGGACACTCAATGAAACACCCCGGAGTGCGAGACCCTGAAGCGTTCGATCTTTAATGAATGTTTCTTGGCTAAGCAAGGGAACTTCAGTCGGGAACAGTTCAGTAATCGTATGCCCCGCCTTTTTAGCCCATGCATAGCCGTCGCCGGTTGAACCGGTATGGGGAACTGATTTTCCACCGACAGCGATCACGACTGCATCTGAATCAATTGTCTGTCCATCTTTCAACCGGACACTGCTTGTTTTTCCATGTTCATAGAGTACTTCAGCAACTGGGGAGTTCTTATAAATCGTAACCTTTAAATGCGACAGGCGCGTCAGCAGGGCATCCACGACACTTTGTGCCTTATCGTTTACAGGGAACATCCGGCCATGGTCCTCTTCTTTTAGAGCAACGCCCAATTTTTCAAAGAATTGAATAATGTCTTCATTGTTGAACTCTGAGAAAGCACTGTATAGAAATCGCCCGTTTCCAGGGATATGCTGAATGATTTCATCGATAGAGAGCCTATTCGTCACGTTGCAGCGTCCTCCGCCCGAGATTGCAAGTTTCCTTCCAAGCTTCTCGCCTTTATCCACTAACAATACATGGGCACCTTTTTCCCCGGCTGCAATTGCTGCCATCAATCCGGAAGGGCCGCCGCCAATTACCACTACATCATATTTCATATTGATCACCACTTTATCATTTTCAGTCCCTCTATTATATAGCAAGAGCCCGTCAGATTGCGAATGTAGAAAAAGAGGAATGATTTGTTTGTGTATTATCTTCGAAAACGATAAACTTGAGTGTAGTTTTCTATAGAAAAAAAACTTTATTATGTTAAGATAAAAAGCGTGTTAAACGTAACTGACAGAGGCAGGATGGGATTAGATGTCGTCTAAATTTTTAAAAGGGGCTTTTATATTAACGCTGGGAGCGATCATTTCCAAGGTTCTTGGTTTATTTTATGTCATCCCATTTGAACATATGGTTGGGAATAAAGGGGCTTCACTCTATTCATATGGGTATATCCCCTATACCATTTTCATCAGTTTTGCAACGGCAGGCATGCCGCTTGCTGTTTCTAAATTCATTTCGAAGTATAATGCGCTTGAGGAATACGCGGTCGGTGAGAAGTTATTTAAATCGAGCCTGAAATTAATGGTTGTTACCGGTTTTCTTGCCTTCTTGATTCTCTATACGATGGCACCGATGTTTACTGAAGTCTTTGGTGTCAGGAAGGAAGATGTCAGGGATGTCACGGCGGTCATACGGGCAGTCAGCTTCGCCCTGATTTTTGTACCGTTCATGAGTATCATCCGCGGTTATTTTCAAGGACATGAGGCGATGGAGCCGACGGCCATTTCGCAGGTTGTTGAACAAATTGTCCGCATCGTGTTCCTTCTGGCCGGTGTTTATGTTGTATTAAATGTCCTGGATGGAGAATTAGTGAAGGCCATTCAAATAGCTACGTTCGCGGCGACGGTCGGGGCTGTCGGCGGTTTAGTGGTGTTATTTTGGTATTGGAAAAAACAAAAACCCCGTTTGGACAGCTTGATGGAGAATGACCGGGGGACGATGGACATTTCCCTGCCGGAGATTTATAAAGAAATATTTCTTTCGTCGATTCCTTTCATATTTGTCGGAATCGCGATGCCATTGTTTCAGTTTGCGGACTTATTGTCTTTCAATAAAGCGATGGCTTCCATCGGTTTACAGCATGTTGCTAAAGATGCCCTTGGGGTTTTGAATGTATATGCCCAGAAGCTTGTCGTAATTCCTATGACGCTTGCAACCGGGTTTTCGATGGCGCTTCTTCCCTCGGTGACGAAGGCATATGCAAGTGAGAATACCGAAGAGTTCAACCGCCAGCTGGACCAAGCCTTTCAAATTTTGTTGTTCATTACGATTCCCGCTGTCGTTGGGATGTCGGTGCTGGCCGATCCAATCTATAGCGCCTTTTACAGCCATGATCCACTTGGAATCAGTGTCCTGAAGGCATATGCGCCCGTTTCCATTTTGTTTGCACTCTTTTCCATTACGGCGGCTGTTTTACAAGGGATCAATCAGCAAAAATATACGGTGCTCAGCCTGCTTTTAGGTTTTTTAATCAAATTGAGCTTGAATATCCCCATGATCAAGCTGTTTGAAACGGAAGGTTCCGTTTATGCAACGGCATTTGGCTATTTAGCTGCGGTCTTGCTGAATATGTATGTCATTACCTACTTTACTGGATATCGTTATAGCCTTACTATCAGAAGGAGCGTATTGATCACTGTTTTTTCCGCGATAATGGGACTGTCGGTATGGGGCATGAACAGTTTATTAGCGCTGTGGTTTACAACGGAAGGGCGATTCCAAGCGATCCTGATCGTGGCCATTTGTGCCACTTTCGGAGCTCTCATTTTTGCAGCACTTTCCTTGAAAAGCAAACTGGCCCATCGCCTATTCGGAACCCGTATCGATCGTTTAAAAGAAAAATTAGGATTATAAGATAGAAGTTTGATGTGTAAAATAAAGGGTATAAAATAAGTGAATTCCCAGATTAAATTATATTGGCCTTGCCTGTCATAAAATGGGCAAGGCTTTTTACTGAAAAGGCTTTAGGAGGAAACGATGAGAATAGATAAAATATTATCCAATATTGGTTATGGCAGCAGGAAAGAAGTGAAAAAACTCCTGAAATCCGGCGCCGTTAAGGTCAATGATCGGCTGCTGAAAGATCCGAAAGAACAAGTCGACCCTGAAGCAGAAATCGTGACGGTTCATGGTGAACGTGTTGAATACAGGGAGTTCATCTATTTAATGATGAATAAACCGCCAGGCGTATTGTCGGCAACGGAAGACAAACACCAAGAAACGGTCATCGACATCTTGGAGCCAGAAGATTCCGTATTCGAGCCATTTCCTGTAGGTCGTTTGGATAAAGACACAGAAGGTTTATTGCTGATCACGAATGACGGAAAGCTTGCCCACCAACTGCTTTCCCCGAAGAAACATGTCCCTAAAACGTACTTTGCGGTCATTGATGGCGAAGTGACGGAACGGGATATTGAGGCATTCCGCAACGGCGTGACCTTGGATGATGGGTATGAAACAAAACCGGGTGAATTGAATATTCTAAAATCAGGTCTGACATCGGATATCGAGCTGACGATCATGGAAGGGAAGTTCCATCAAGTGAAGCGAATGTTTGAGTCCGTTGGCAAACGTGTCGTCTATCTTAAGCGTCTTTCCATGGGAAGTTTACAGCTTGATGAGGAGCTTGAGCTTGGTGAATACCGAGAGTTAACGACAGAAGAGCTTGAACAGTTAAAAGCGGGCCAACCTGCAGAATGATGATAAGAGGAAAAATGAGGCGGACAAATATTGTCCGCCTCAAAGTATTTTACATATCGATCTTGTTCGGGTGGTCGTTCTTTTTACGATGACATCTTCACCTTTTTACTTGTTGTCGTCCAAAGGCCACGGCTTGGGCTTTGAACAAGGTCATTGTATGCTAAGACATTTAAATCGCGCTGCACAGTTCGAGGAGTGATGCCAAATTCTTCTACAAGCTCTTGAGTAGAAACCGTACCGTTATTACTAATGAACATATAAACGGATTTAATACGGGTTAACATGCGATTTGTTGAAGGTTTCAAAAAATCACTCCTTATTCTTTTCATTGTTATTCTGAACAAATGAAAACAACCGATATGTCGGACAGCATTTCAGCTGTCACTATGTACTTGCTATACCCACCCTATAACTCCTCGGAAACATTTAGAAAAAACAAGATGTCATTAGCTTCATTTTACTCCTTTGCAAAAGCAAATTCTATAAAAAGATGCTAATTGACTAAATATTACATTTATTA
>NZ_JBHXAS010000161.1:0-8442 GCF_042727425.1 Peribacillus sp. NPDC060253 | reverse complement strand
GGCTGGTATTATATATTTATAAAAAAATTTGTCGAATATTGACGAAAAAAATAGAAATAGGGTACTAGATTGTAATCTGAGAGGAGAATTTTCAATATGAAATCTACAGGTATTGTTCGTAAAGTTGATGAGTTAGGCCGGGTCGTTATTCCAATTGAACTTCGTCGTACATTGGGAATTGCTGAGAAAGACGCTCTTGAAATTTATGTTGATGACGAGCGCATCATCTTGAAAAAATACAAACCAAACATGACTTGCCAAGTTACAGGTGAAGTTTCCGATAACAACCTTACACTTGCTAATGGTAAATTGATTCTTAGTCGTGAAGGTGCTGAATTACTAATCCAAGAAATTCAACAAAACTTCGCTACTTCTAAATAAATGATATAAATAAAAAACTTCCGATTTTCGGAAGTTTTTTTTGCTTATTTACCATCGTAAACATTATTCCATATCAATGTGATACGCTTGATACACATCACGTTTTTGTATATTACGATCTTTTGCGACCTGCTTGATTGCATCCTTTGAACTGAACTGCTTGATTTCTACATAATGATCAACATGACCGACTAAATCAAGGGCCATCCACCAGGCCTCCTCTGGTTCGTCCTCCGACCATTGCCCACCTTCTACTATTAAACAGAACTCACCACGGATCTCGGATTCCATCGCCCACGTCAATGCTTCACCTACCGTCCCCCGAATGAACTCTTCAAATTTCTTAGTTAATTCGCGGCATAATACTATACGACGGTCGCCTAGAATGTCTTGCATGTGTTTTAATGTTTCTTTTAAACGATGTGGCGATTCATAAACGATCCATGTCGATTCAACCTTTTTTAACTTTTCCAGTTCTTTCTTTTTTTCTTTAGCACCCCGCTGTAAAAATCCATAAAAGTAAAAAGGCTGTGGAGCGAGTCCCGATGCAATCAATGCCGTTAATGCAGCATTTGCCCCCGGCAACGGTATGACTTTAAACTGCTCAGCAATCGCATCCTTGACCAGTTCATATCCCGGATCGGAAATCGTCGGCAAACCAGCATCACTTACCAATGCGATGACCTCTCCTGATCGAAGCCTCTCTAGCATCTGCTTCCCGCTATATTCCTTATTATGTTCATGATAACTGACGATAGGTGTCGAAATTTCGAAGTAATTACATAATTTCTTTGTGTTTCGCGTGTCCTCAGCAGCAATGACATCCGCTTCCTTTAAGATTCTTAAAGCCCTAAAGCTCATATCCTCAAGGTTTCCTATCGGGGTAGGAACCAGATATAGAGCTGGCTCCAATCCCTCTTTTTCAAAACTCTTTTGCTGCCACATATCATGTATCCTCCTTTGCCATCCACTTTTGTTTTTGTTTTCTTGTCAGTTGCTTAAACTGATATTCAGCCTGCATGGCCAATGTCTGGGTTTCAAATATTTCATGATGAATCAATTCAACGGGGGTCCGCCCTCTCGTATACTTTGCCCCCTTGCCTTGATTATGAGCATCTATTCTACAATCCAAGTTATTTGTATACCCAGCGTAATAGCTGCCGTCCCTGCATTTTAAAACATAAAAATAATGCTTATTCCTCTCCATACAAAATCCTTCTGATTTCAGGATTATAATCATTTTGATCATTATACACAACAAGGGGAGGAAGAATCTTTAAATCAGGGTTCCCATCCTTTATCCCTTCAATAAGAATCGTATTTGCTTCTTTCGAGCTTTTGGGATAAACGAATTGTAGTCGCTTCGGCTCAATCCTATACATCCTCATTAAACGCAGGATATCCATCAGGCGGCCAGGTCTATGAACGAATGCGGCTTTCCCCCCTTGACGAAGCAACTGACTTGAAACACGCATGACGTCCTCAAGATTACACATGATTTCATGCCGGGCAATTGCAAAATGCTCATTTTTGTTAATTTCCTCGATTGATGGCGTCGGAAAATAGGGTGGATTGCAAGTAACCACATCATATTTGCTATACCCTATCTGCTTTGGAATCTCTTTTATATCTCCATGAACCATCTCGATCTGGGAAGATACGCCATTATAGTCCATGCTCCTCTGGGCCATGTCATATAAACGCTCTTGAATCTCAACACCCGTAATTGTCCCTTTCGTTCTTGTACTCAGCAGCAATGGTATGACCCCATTCCCTGAGCAAAGATCCACGATTTTCCCTTTTTGAATCGGAACATTCACGAACCTCGATAATAAAACGGCATCTAATGAAAAAGAGAACACCGATGGACTCTGGATGATCCTTAAATTCTCGGCCAATAGATAATCCAGACGTTCGTCTCCTTTAAGTTCTACCATTGCTGTTACCCTCCTATTTATGTATAGAAAAAGCATGCTTAGGGCCCATGCTTCGACATTTGTATCGTACAAAAAAGGGGCCTGACTCATAGTATGCGTCAGACCCCGAATCACTATATATTGTAAACGGTCTATCTATCACGTAAAAGAGATGGAACATTCTTTTATATTATTCCATTATCACTTCTTATTTAAAAAAGATAAACAGAACAGGCAATCTCCTTCTTTTCGTAAACTGCCGAAATGCAGATTACAAATATGGAAGCCTTCTTGATAGATACGGGCTAAATTATCATAGCCTTCCCCGATATCCATAACCTTGTCCGCACTAGCAGTACGGTTTTTCACTTTTTGTTTAACCTTTACTGTAGCAGGCGCAGTTTCGACTTCCACAAGGCCTAACCGATTACGCAAGTGCTCGTTTTCCAGCTTGAGCGACTGATTTTCCTCAAGAATTTCAGCTAAGTTCTGCTTCAATTCTCCAAGCTGCTTATATAATTGGCCTATCTGGGTTTCCATATTGGTCACCGACTCAAAAATATCTTTCTTATCCACGCTCTCCCACCACCTTAATAATCTGTGGCTTGAATAGAAACGGCTCCCTCTTTTAGAATCTCATCTAGAGTATACTCTAATACTCTTTCCTGCTCGATTAGTTCAATCTGAAGTACGCGTTCTAGAATATTAAGCCCCACTACTTTGCCTTTGCCACCAGGCGTATTAATCATTTCACCTAAATCAGGAAGCATTTCCTTCGCACTTTCATACTCATCATTTTCATATTTCAGACAGCACATCAATCGACCGCATAACCCTGAGATTTTTGTAGGGTTTAATGATAAATTTTGATCCTTCGCCATTTTGATGGAAACGGGTTCAAAATCTCCAAGAAATGTGGAGCAGCAAAGCATTCTGCCACATGGTCCAATGCCACCAAGCATCTTTGCCTCATCCCTTACCCCAATTTGGCGCAGTTCTATCCGAGTTCTGAATATGGCAGCTAAATCCTTTACTAAATCACGGAAATCCACGCGACCATCCGCTGTAAAATAAAATACGACTTTATTTCTGTCGAAAGTATATGACACATCTACTAGCTTCATATCCAGCTTATGCTCAACGACTTTTTGACAACATATAGAGTAAGCCTCTTCTGCAGCTGCCTTGTTCTCATCAACAATAAGCTTATCTTTTGCATCAGCGACCCGTAGTACCTTTTTCAATGGCAGGACAACATCGTTTTCATCTACTTGCTTACGGGCTGTAACAACTCTACCGAATTCAACACCGCGGACAGTCTCCACTATTACAAAATCGTCCTTAGGAATAGCGAATTCACCCGGATCAAATTAGTATATTTTGCCCGCTTTTTTAAAACGGACACCTACAACATCATACAAATCATGATCCCTCCTGCAAATTCAGCACAAGCTGTTCCATCAACAGCTGTGGATTCGTGTTGGACATCAGCTTTCTTTTTGCTTCCAAAATACACACCATATGTTCAGCAAGGCGTCTTGGGGAAAGATGAAGAGCGTGAGTTTCAAATTCCTTCAGTTTATTCTGGAATACAACGAAGTCCTTTTTGTCCAACTGAATGTATAATAAATCCTTATATATAAGAAGTAACAAATCAAGACCTCTGTCTACCTGTTCTCTTTCTTTGAAGTGTGGAAACCAATCCGTCTGAAGGTACAACAAGGCCTTCAATGAATTGAGTTTTAACACTTCATATAATTTTACCACTATTTTTTGAGCTTGTACAAACCATTCATCATTGCTTAGCTCGATTCCGGCTTCCACATTCTGTGTTATATGCGCGATAACCGAAGCAAGCTGTGGCTCTAAATCCTGTTCTACCAGCTTCCGTTTCACATTCTCCGGGGATAATGGCTTGAACGAAATCACTTGACACCTTGATAATATAGTCGGCAGAATCCTCTGAAGCTGTTCGGTCATCAATATTGCCACCGTACCGGCCGAGGGCTCCTCTAAAAATTTCAATAGACTGTTGGCTGCCCCAACCGACATTTTGTCCGCATCGGCAATCATATAAACCTTTCGATCGGCCTCTACGCTTTTTTTCGAAAATTCTTCTTGAAGCTCTTTAATTTGTTCCTTCTTTATTGAGAGTCCATCTTTTTCTATCAAATGGACATCAGGATGATTTCCACTTGAAATCCGTTTGCAATTCCTGCAAAGTTCGCATGGCTCATAACCTGCTTTTGGTGCTTCGCATAGTAAGCTTTTGGCAAAGGTTTTACTTATTTCTTGCTTACCTGTCCCTTTTTCCCCTTCAAATAAATACGCATGAGCGACTCTGTTCTTCGTTATGCTATTTTGCAGCATCGTCATTACCTGTGGCTGAATTTGACTCATATCCTGCCATGTTTTATCCAAAACCATCAACTCACTTACGTATATAAATTAATCAGAAGCCCTTTAATTTCACCAATCATTTCTAATATTTCAAGCGAGCTTTTCTCTTTATTAAGAATTTCCTCGCTTAATTCGACTAGTCTTGCATCTATCGTTTCTACGGTTTTCAATGGCCGGCTCTGACCATATTGGTTCCAGCTCGTCGATTGCTTCAGTTCCAGTCCATAATCGACCGCTTCCTTAACAAACCGTTTCACTAGTGCTTTATATTTTGCCAATTCCCTAAAAGTACGTGACCGAACTAAACGCTGGCCAGCCCCTTCAATGTCGCCTATCAAACGGTTTAAAGTTTGGATTTGCATTTTTTGATCCTGTGTCTGGACCAGTTGTTGAAATCTCCCGTTTCCTGTTTGGAACTGTTTGGCATCTTGTCTCGCTTTATCCAACTTAATGGGGATATCATGGTTGATTTTCATAATGAACCTCCATGCAGCTAACCGTTAAAATTGTAAAAAGTTTTCAACCGGTAGTACAAATATGGTTGCACCGCCTACTTGTATCTCCACTGGGTAAGGTACGTAGGACTCGGCATTCCCGCCCATCGGTGAAACAGGTGACACTAACTGGGATCGTGACTGACAATTTTGTTTGATGATCTGGATAGCTTGTTCAACACGTTCATCCTCTGTACCGATCATAAATGTCGTATTACCTGATTTTAAAAACCCGCCAGTGCTGGCAAGCTTGGTTGTTCCAAAATTATTTTCTACTAATTCATTCAGCAGCCGATGACTATCCTTATCTTGAACGACAGCAATGATCATTTTCATTCTCATCATCCTCCGGTTACTCTGAATTTTTTCATATCTCTATTATAGCAACTAGTCCATGCCCGGAATAGTATCCAGTTGAATAATATGGTAATCAAAACTTTTTTTCTAAAATGTTTAACAAGCCGGCTTTCGATTCTTCAAAAACTTCATCAATTGTCCGGCCTGCATCCACGATAATGAAACGGTCCTTCCATCTATTTATAATGAACTGATACCCGTCATATACTTTTTTATGGAAGTCCAGTGCTTCAAGGTCCAACCGGTTCACTTCCCGTTCTCCATTGGATTGGATGCGCCTCAATCCTTCTTCAGGCATGATGTCAAAAAAGAACGTGGCATCCGGCATCATGTCTCCAATTGCGAATTTATTGATATTGTAAACCTCTTCTATATCCAAGCCCCTTGCATGGCCTTGATAGGCTAACGAGCTATCTATAAATCGGTCACAGAGGACTATTCCCCCTCGTTCCAACTCCGGCATGACCACTTCCACTAAATGCTGACGTCTTGCTGCGGCGTATAATAAAGCCTCTGTTCTCGAGTCCATAGCTGTATTCGCTTTATTCAAGATAACCTCCCTAATTTGCTCCGAAATGGGAACTCCTCCTGGCTCACGTGTTAATAGGACTTGGTAGCCTTCTTGTTGGAGGGCCTTGCCTAGCATTTGGGTGATTGTTGTTTTCCCAGCACCCTCAGGCCCTTCCATTGTTATAAAAATACCGCGTTTCATCGATGTACCTCCAAGGTTCTTTGTTTGTAGTATATCATTTTAACCATCCTGACCGCTTTCATAAACGATTAATTCTCCGTTTGAAAGGGAGGAACCGCCATGAAACCTGGATCCCAGGTCAAGCAGCCTCCTTAAGTTGGTTATATGCTCAGCAGTAATCATTTCCCCGGACATAATTAAAGGGATTCCCGGAGGATAAGGAATGACCATCTCGGCAGATACCTTACCTATGGCACTTCTCAATGCGGCCGGTCTCGATTTTTTTTGTTTCATGACGGAGTATGGCATTTCAAGACCCGTCATTGACCTTTCATCAAGCAAGCTAACAACTTGATTTGCTTTCCAGCTTCCAGTTCTGTCTTTAGTGGCGTTTTTTATATTTTGGACGATTTCAGAAAAAGGGAAATCGGTACCCATCTTTAATAAAGGCAAAATCATTAACACATTATTAGGATCAGCTAATTCTGTAAAAATACCTTTGGCTTCACACAACTGCTGTAACTCAAAACCACTTAAACCCATTGTTGATTGAATGACGACTTTCAATGGGTCTGCTGAAGTGCCTGGTGGCGCCTCTAATACTCTTATTGATTGTAGAGCGGCTAATTCACCTCTGAAACCTACTATCTTTTTAATTAGGCTATTTTTATCTTCTGATGTAAAAGAGGCCAAGTAGGCTCTTGCTAAATCGAGCGATCCCATAATTGGGTAAGATGGACTGCTCGACTGAAGCATTTGTAAATAGAACGATACTTCATCGGCAGCAACTAAGGATGAATTGAGATGAAGATATGACCCCATCGTCATAGCCGGTAATGTTTTATGTGCTGAATGAACAACGGCATCTGCACCTGCCAATATAGCTGATTTAGGAAAAGGACTTCCTAACTGAAAATGAGCGCCATGTGCCTCGTCTACCAGCACAGGGATTCCCCTTTGATGGGCAAGTCTCACGATTTCCGTCAAATCCTCACCGAGACCATAATAATTCGGATAGGTTACAATAATGGCTTTTACATCAGGATGGACACCTAAGGCTTCTTCCATTAATTTTGATCCTACACTGCCAGCAATGTCCCATTTCTCATAAAAGTCCGGTTGTAAAAAGATCGGTTGAACATTCGCTAACATCAAACCATGTAAGATCGATTTATGGCAGTTTCTTTGAACGAGTACCTTATCTCCTTCACGGCAGACCGCAAGGGTCATCGCAATGTTACCTACGGTTGACCCATTAACCAGAAAATAACTCCTCTGTACACCATATAAATCAGCGAGTAGTTGCTCAGACTTTAAAATGGCCCCTTCTGGAGCATGCAGGTCATCTAAACCGTTTATCTCTGTAGCATCCAAACCAAGCAGTGGGTTATATAGAAATTGCCCTTTTTTACTGAACACCTGTCCATTTTTATGTCCTGGAACATGAAGGGATATTGGTTTTTTTTTATAAAAATCACTCATTGCATCGAACAACGGTGTCTGTGATTGATTCATTTTTCTCTTCCCTCAAATCATAGTATTTTATTATTTTATCAAATAAGTTCAAATTTATCTCATATTACGGTGACAGAAAGGCAATTATGCAGGGAAAATATGAAAACATAAGTTGGATACGCAGCATTCATCCAAAAAAAGAGTCAGAGAATGAGGAAACAATCCATTCCTTCATTCTCTGACTCTCCAACTTTCCATAAACTATTTTTTCATGAAAATATTTCAGGATTAGTGATTTTTCTTAATTGCTTTAAGTAATATTTGTACCGGGGATCATTTGTATCCGTGCCGATCATATCCCTTTCACATTCCTCACAAATAAAGGTCGTATATAGATGTATTCCCATCCCTTTTATTTGTTCACAAACCACGCACGATTCCCCTGCCGTTGTTTTGGTTGTTGTTGCCAACATCTCCACCTCCATACCTGCATTCTCCCCAAAAACCATCGTTCGCATACATTAGTTTAAATAGTTTAAGAGAACCGGGGCTGCTTTTAACAATGTATGATGAAGATTTTCAATACGTGTATGTCTCTATAAAAGTTTCCATAATTGAAAAAACCACTATAACTACTGGTTTTTCTTTTTTTTAACGAAAAAAGACCAGCCGGATGGCTGATCTTTAAAATGGCTTGGCGGCGTCCTACTCTCACAGGGGGAAACCCCCAACTACCATCGGCGCTGAA
>NZ_JBHXAS010000160.1:0-8483 GCF_042727425.1 Peribacillus sp. NPDC060253 | reverse complement strand
TTTTATAATTGTATTTTCTTCTATTATATATCTTGATGAATGGGCGGCATGATGTAATCATAGCCCAAACCCTTTGATATATGAGGGTTTTATGTAAGAGGGGAGCGTAATGCTAACATCTTGCTAACATTTCTCTCCTAAAATTAGAGGTTTCTCATGAGTTGTGCAAACTTGTGGGAAGCCTCTTTTTTCATTTTTTGTTACGTGGGGATAGACGTTTTTGGTTGTGTCGTCGTCACAGTGACCAAGCCGATCCATAATCTCTTCTAAGCCTACCTTTGCTTCTGCTAACAATGAAGTATGCGTATGGCGCAGAGAGTGGGGAGTAAGTTCTGGACTTAAGCTGGCCAGCTTAAGCAGACGCGACATTCTGTTTTCCACGATCTTGATGAAAATAGGATAGCCTGGTTGTTTCTCTTTCTTGGCGAAAATGATCCTTCGTCAAGATAAGCTTCACCATAGTACTTCTTAAAGTCGGTGCAGTAGAGTCAAAGAACCAAGTGGGCGGCGAATTCGCTTCTGAAAAAGCTCAAGGTGTTTTCAAAATCGTTGAACTATCTGTAACTAACGGGGCAGAAAGATGCCATTACTTTAGATGCTAATATCTTTAAATTAATAGATGATAAAGGTAGGGAGTTTACTTATTCTACTGAAGGTCAAACGGCTTATGAAATTGCAGCTGGAGATGACGCAGCTAACTTCTTCTTAAAGCAGCTTAATCCTAGCTTAACTCAAACTGGTAAGATTGTATTCGATGTTCCTGCAGACGCGAAAGGCTTAACAATGAAAGCTCGCGGAGGCATGACGGGAGACGAAATTACATTAAAAGTTTAATAAGAAAAATTTGGCTGCCTCTTTATGAGTGCAGCTCTTTTTTTTTTGGCTCTTTTCGTAAACAAAGCAGTATCTTATTTATTCGTTCTTTCTCTTCAATTTTCTTTTTTTGTTGAAGAAAGTTAAACCAATAGAGGTAGTTGTCTAGATATTTGGTCGCAACACCTTGAATCCTATCCGCTAATTCTTTTACAAGCATCAGTGGCCCTACTATTCCTTCATATATATGACTTAAATGTTGTAACCACCAATATCCCATGTGTTGCGACATACACTCTACACATATTGACTACTGAAAAAAAGGGCTGTCCCAATGGCGGAGTTGCAGTCGAAACATTGAAAAAAGTAAAACCCAAGAATGCTTTTATATCAACATTCTTGGGTGCTTAATTTGAGTGTATGCATTTAAGCTAAATGGATTTTTAGACAGCTCCTTTTAATCTTCATTGGAATTTATTGATAATATATTAATTTGGATGATACAGGTTGTTTACCAGATGGGATAATTTTATCCTCGCAACTTCTTTAAAAATTGTGTTATCTCAGGATAATCTTCAAACCAAATTATATTTAACCCTAACTCCTGAAAAAATTTTTCTTTTTGATCTTGATTAACGGCTTCAAATCTTTTAATATTATCTGTGTTAAATTCGGAATTCGTCGGGATCTCAAAATTTTCTCTTTTTAAGAATATATAGTGCCTACAAGTTTTATCAGGTTGTTTAGTCATTGCTATATCTAGCAATCTTCTAATATTTGGATCAGTTAGAGATACACCAATAAATAAGCACGTACGTTCCTTAAAGTAGTTTAACTGAATTAAATTTGACCAGTTAAAAGCATCAAGCATTACAGAGTGATACCCTTCCTCAGAAAATATTAAGGAGCTCTCCGAAATTCCCTCATATTTCTCTAAATCACGGGGCAAGAACCCGTGAACATGGTAGATTCCTAGCTCTTCTTTACCTGGTAATTGGGCTTCTTTATAAATTGACGTGTGTTTTAGCTCGCGACTTTCAAGATTTCTCTCTAGTAAATCATCAAAGTTGTATGTGACAACTCCCTGTATCCCCACTCCAGTCCGTGTTGGCAAACATAACTTACAAATTTCATCTAATAATGGAGAGCTATCTTCAGCGTTTTTATATAGGACCTCTGAAATTGTCTCAAGAAAAAACTCGTCTAAACCGTTTCTTATGTATCTAACTAATTGTAACGGAGAATTCCCGTTCATCTTCTTTAAATTATCAGCAATAAAAGCTTTTTCGGTATCTGTCAACTTAACATCAAGTTTGTCCAATTTTTTACTAACAAGTGTAACTAGGAGATCAGATATTAGTTGGTCCCAAGTTGCAATTTTTGCGTCAATAGAGGCACCTGCTCCTAAAAAGAGAACTAAGTTATCTTGGTCATATTGTAATTTAAGATCCTTTATTCGTTCTTCTTGAATTTTTTTCCATTCACCCCTGGAATCCCCTATATTTTGTACGCTCTGTTCAATTTCAACTTCAAACAAGAATTCTAAAGGATTGTTAATCCTGTTAAGAAATTCAGGATGTAATTGAGATAAGTCATCTAATTCTTTTAAACCCCATATATGTAACTTTGTATTATTACTACTGAATTTATCATTTAAGTTTTGTTCATAGTTCTTAGTTTCTTCGGTTGACATGTCAGTAAGAATAATAATGAGTATATCTTGTACATCTGTATTAAGGTACGCGTGGTAGTTTCTTTCTAACATACGTTCAATGTCTTTAAATCTAGATCTTATTGGGATCGTAGGTCCTGCAGTGAAAATTTCCACAATCGTTCCAGCGCGAAAATCATCAAATCCCTCAGGAGCATAACCATCAAAAGTAACTCGTCTTCGTAAATCATCTTCTTTCCTTATTATTACATGATGCTCCATAATAAACTGTTTACCCTGCAGCTTTATATGGTGTTCTAATAATCTTGAGATAAACAAGTCCAGTACGAAACCAATTTGCCTAGGACTTTTTCTAGAAATCATCTCATTATAAATTTGGTTTACTATATCTTTAATATCCATTTTACCTCCCGTATCAAGTAAGTTTAACTAAACTTCCTAAATTGTAATTGGTTTCGACAAATTATAGGCAAATTCCTGCAAAATCGTAGTACTTTACAAAAAGTTGCTGCTTCTATCTAAATAAACAGGGACTATATTCAGTAATTATTAGGTTAACTGAAACGTATTGAGTCACACCAGCACCCCATGTGTTGCCACATACACTCTGGACATGTGGAAGCAGTTACGAAATTAATTTTGAAAGAAGGCAACTGACCCTTTTGAGGGAGTTGCCTTTTTTATATGTCTTGTAAGGATTAACAAAATTATATTGAATATAAACATTGTCGTATTTATGTAAATGATTCTCTTAACTACATAGTTGGGGTTAAGTTGTTCTTAAGTTAATCCTAGAGGGATTAAGTTATTTTCATTTATCCTTTCTAGAAAATTTTTCTCTAAGTTAGCTCTTGCTTTAACGGTAGAGATTTGATTTGCTGCCTACTAATTCACGATAACTCTCGATTAGTAATAATTGTTTACATATTTTTTTGATATAATGGGGGTGATGTCTATAAAATGTAAAGTTTTTGAATAAAAGGTTATTAAAATATTTTGTTATTGGATTTGAAGAAAAAATGGGCAGCGTCTAGGGGGTAATGAAAATGAGCTTTTTAGCATACATAGTGGGGGATTTGATAGCGCCAAAAGTTATGGATTACCATTTCTCAACAGGTTTAAAGAATTGGGAAGAAAAGAAATTAATTAAAGATATAGAAGATACAGTTACTGAATTTAATCGAAAGTTTGATGATACTGAAGTTGATAGTAACTATTTTGTAGAGTTTCTAGAACAGAATAAGATTAGTGACACAATAATACAAAGAGTATTTACTGCTTACAAAATTTTAAAAGAAGATTACGAAGATATATCTAAGAAACTAGCCCAAGAAGCAGTCGAGTTCGTCAATATTAAGAAAGATAAATTTAAGCATACACACATTAAGAAACCAAGTGATTTTGAAGAGTACTTCTCTGAGTTGTTTGAAATATTAATTAGTTTTCGAGAATCGATATTAAGCATTAAAGAAAAGGCAGTTCTATCAATCGTTGATGAGTCAATTGGTAAATCAGAAGGCAATATTATCAAAACTATTGAGGAAAAGCTTAGTAAATTAGAAAGGTTTAAAAACCTTGAGCACGATGAGCGTATCATGCCTAGGCTAGAGGAATTGAATCAGGAATATAAAACAGCTTTTATTCCCTTGGACAAGGGGTTTATTAAGAGGAAAGAATTTTCTTTATTTAGAGAAGTAATAGATTCAGGGAGCTCTTTAATAATACATGGAAAGGCTGGAAGAGGGAAAAGTGGGTGTACAGTAGATATTATCAATTATTGTGAAGAGAAAGCCATACCATATTTGGCAATTAAATTAGATAAACGGATTCCGAATATGAATGCCGAGAAGTGGGGGAAAGATTTAGGATTACCTGCATCGATTACTCATTGTATTGACAGTGTTTCTAAAAATGAAAGAGCAGTAATTATTTTGGATCAGTTGGATGCGCTTCGTTGGACTCTGGCGCATTCTAGAGATGCTTTATTGGTATGCGCTCAGATTATAAATCAAGTAGAGAGATTGAATATTGAGAGGGAAAATAAAATATCCGTCGTTTTTGTATGTCGAACCCATGACTTGGAAAACGATAATAATATTAGATCATTATTTAAAAAAGTTGATTCAAAAGAGGAAGTTATTCAATGGTCTAAGGTTCAGGTTAATGAGTTGGACGAGGATTTAGTTAAGGGCATTGTTGGGAAGCGTTATGAGCAACTAACAAGTAAACTGAAAGAGATACTAAGAATTCCAAGCAATTTATATATTTGGCAACAGTTGGACCCAAGCAAAGTATATGCGGAATGTTCTACCGCAAGCCATTTGGTCTCAGAATGGTGGGGGCAGCTGTCCCATAAATGTTTTGAATTTGGATTGAGAGAAGACAATCTAATTCAGATTAAAGATAAAATGGTAACTTTTTTAGAAAGATCTAGTAGAATATTTATTCCTTTAAGTATATTAAACGAAAATAAATCATCTTTAGAATTTTTATCTTCAAATGCTTTTTTAATAATTCAAGATAATAAAGTTTCGTTTGCCCATCAATCTATATTAGACTGTTTTTTAGCTGAAAAGATGCTTCAGAGATATTATGACGGTGAAGATATCGTAGATATTATTGGGACTAAAGAAAAACAAACACCCGGAAAAAGATATCAAGTGCAAATGTTTATGCAAAATTTATCTGAATTTGATAGCCACGATTTTATTAATGCTGGGCAAAGAATGTTTGAGGCAAATCAAATCAGGTATTTTGTCAAATTTGTTTTCCTCGAGGTGTTAAATCAGATAGATAATCTAGATGAAAATATACAAAATTTTATTGTGAATAACTGTGAAAATAAAAAATATGGTAATCATATTATTAATAACGTTATATTTTCAAGGCCTAAGTATATTAGGTTGCTTAGGAAGTATGGCATTTTAGATAAATGGTTGTTTAACAATCCGTCAAAAAAAGATATTGTTTTAAAATTACTTGTTAGTATGAGCCCGAATTATGATACTGATGATATTGCTTTCATCGAAAAGTATGCATTTAATTCAAAGGAAGATGATAATAAACTCTCTAAATGTTTTATGTACGACATAAATCATGATACGGACGAGTTATTTGAATTGCGAATGAAATTTTATAACCGATTTCCTCAAATGGCTGATATGTATCTTGACTTTAAGTCGATGCTTAAAAATTGTGAAATAAGAACAATACGGCTATTGGCATTTTTATTGGAAAATAAAATTAAGAGCAAGGGGAGAAAAATTTATAATTATGAGGAAGAATTTCTAAATCAAGACTCTGAAATTCTTATAAATAATGGGGAAGAGGTTCTTAATTTATTATTGCCATACGTTCCTACTGAAAATGAAGATAGCTTGCTTTATAGTGAATGGTCCGGAAAATATTTCCATAAAAGAGGCCTTGAAAGAGCTTGTATTCAAATTATAAAGAAAGCAAATGCAGCAATAATTGCCCAACAACCGGAAAAATTCTTTGACCGCTATAAAGCATTCATGGGAAAAGGTAATGATTTATTTAATGAAATTATATTGGATGGATTATACAGATTACCAGAAAGTTATAGTGATATTGTAATTAATTATTTATGCAGTGATTTCAACAGCAACATATTTGATAAGACTGGTGGTAATGGTGATAAATTATATCTTGCAAAACAAATATTAGGAAAGCATTCGAGATACTGTAGTGAGAATATTTTTAATGTATTGGAAGAACGAGTTTTAAGTTATCTATCGCCAGAAGCTAAAGATAGATATTTACGTAGAGTTAATTATAATAGAGAAAAAAACGGCGATACAGTTTATTGGAGTTTCTGGGGTGATTTTCAGAAAGAGATTCTAGAAGTTCTCCCCTATGATCGATTGAGTGATCAAGCAAAAGATCTGATACGTACTTTAAGACGTAAATTTCCTAATGGGACAACTTTATATAAACATTCCAATGGATCTGGCGGATGGGTAAGTTCACCCGTTGCGGGGAAGAAATTAAATAACAAAAAGTGGCTTAAGATTGTAACAAATATAAAAATTAATCATAAAAGTCATTCCCGTTGGAAAGAGGTCCCAGGGGGAATTATTAATAATTCTATTGAAGAGTTTGCAAGAAGCTTTAGCGATGCTGTCTCCGAAGAACCTGGAGGAATGATAAATTTAGTTCTTTCGTATCAGGATAAAGTTTTAGATGTATATGTGGATTCCTTATTTAGTGGGGTTGCATATAGTAAGGCTTTGGATAATGTGTCGGTAGAGTTATTAGAAACAATGATTTTGACCTATCCATATGATTATACCTCATACCGGGCGAACTACATTTGCTCAATTATTCGAAACAGGAAAAACGTAAAATGGTCTCAAGAGGTTTTGGATATTCTAAAGGATATTGCGATTAACCATAAAAACCCGGAAATCGGCAAACCCAATATAACTAATAATGAAAATAAAGAAATGCGTAGCTTTGATATGCTACAAAGTAATGCAATAAACTGCGTAAGGGGTATCGCAGCTGAAGCAGTAGCTCAGCTAATATGGAACGACAGTTCTTTGTTTAACCAGTTTAAAGATACAATTGAAAAGTTGGCATTAGATGAAAACCCGGCAGTGAAATTAGCGAGTTTATTTGCATTATGGCCTTCGTATAACATAGAAAGAGATTGGGCATCAGAAATAATCCTAAATCTATTTGAACAAGATTACAGGCTAGCAGGCTTCCATGATACGAAAAATATACTCTTTTTGCTATATCCGAAATATCGTGAACGAGTATTAGAAGTTATTAAGAAATGCTACGAATCCGAAGATAAAGAAATAATTGAAATGGGTGCATATTGTCTGTCAGAGATGTTTATTCTTAAAAACGAATTTGCCGAAATAATAAATAATGTGGATACAATGAGTGAAGTACAAGCAGAAGCGGTTCTTCATATGACTACTAATTATTTCAATAAAGATGAATTTAATTCATTAGCAAAAGATATGATACGCAAGTTTAAGGCAAGTACATTAAATCTAGAGATGCCGATTTCAAGATTATTTTATGATAATCTTATTGATTTAAAGAGAGACAAGGATTTTATAATCGAAATAATGAATTCCGGCTTAAGTGTTAGAACAGTACATGCTTTTGTTCATTATCTTGAAGAAGAATCAAAGTCAGTAGTTGATTACAAAGATATTATACTTTCAATGAGTTACCATTTAGTTGAAAATGAAGTTGATAAATTTGAAGGTATTTGGGGAATAGAAGATGAAATTTCCAAATTGATTATTGGGTTATATGACGAAACCTCTAACTCAACAATACCTGAGATAAAAGATATTGCAAATGAATGTCTCGATATATGGGATTTGATGTTCGAAAAGCAATTTGGGCAAATTAGATCCCTGAGCCAAAAACTAATGGAAAGGTAAGAAGTTGTTGTATGACTCCTATGTACAATATTTTCCACCTTTAGACCTTTCAAATGCTTCTTTTTTATCAAAGTATTTAACAGTAACTACTATCATATATATTTGTGCAAATCTTTATTTTTACCTTAATGTTAACTGGATAAATTGTAAACTCACCAGCACCCCATGTGTTGCCACATACACTCAACACATGTGGAATGTGTAACAAAAAGCGATGCATATAAAATTTGCATCGCTTTGCTATAAGAGTCATCAAGTCGATTTATTTATTGACCGGCTAACAACTGCTAACATTTTGCTAACGAAGTACAATAAATCACAGTAAATCTAGGTTAAAGATGTTACACGAAGCACCTGCAGAATTCTGATTCTATGCGACTTTCTTCTAATGCGGTTAAAAATGTTACAGCATAAAACTATATGGGCGGCATGATGTAATGATTCAAAAAGCCAAAACCAGTCCCCCCAGTTACTTCGCACGATAGCATAGCATCCTGTTAATTAATTATAGGGGAGGGTTGATATGTTTGCCATCTTTTCAACTTAACGACTGCTGCATAAAATAATAA
>NZ_JBHXAS010000159.1:0-8499 GCF_042727425.1 Peribacillus sp. NPDC060253 | reverse complement strand
ATATATTATCTCAATTATAATTTTTAAAAAAGACATTTCAGAATTTTTTATAAAGGAGAAATTATGTATATTAAACCGACTTTAGAATATTGGAATGGAAGAGTGGATTCCCAGACTGATATGGACAGCTTTAGATACCACCAAAGAGTCCGCTTGGCACCGATTTCCGATTTAACAATCTCTGACAAAGCTTCCAGGACCTTTGGTATGATAGGCTTCAAAAGTGATGAAGGTGTCAAACGGAATAAAGGCAGGATTGGTGCTGCAGAGGGCCCTGAATATATAAGGCAAGCGCTGGCAAAATTACCTTGTCATTTATCTTCGCAAACAGAGCTGGTGGATGCTGGAAATGTAGTATGTGAAGGTAAAGAGATGGAGGCCGCACAAGCTCAACTTGGAGCAGCTGTTGCCCAGTTATTGGAGAGTAAAACGATACCTATCATTTTGGGCGGAGGACACGAAACCTTTTATGGCCATTATCTAGGAATTAGAAAATACATTGGACCAAATGCTAGATTAGGAATTATTAATATAGACGCTCACTTTGATATGAGACCTTATGAATTGGAAAGTTCGTCAGGAACGATGTTTAAACAGATTTTGGACGAAGATCACAGTTGTGGATATTTATGTGTTGGAATCCAAAAACAAGGCAATACGAAAGCACTCTTTGAAACGGCCAAGAGGAGTAAGGTAGAATACATATTGGAAGAAGAATTGTCATTGAACGAAATGGATGATACTACGCAACGGATAAATGAATTTATTAGTAAAAACGATTTCATTATCCTTACATTGTGTACGGATGTTATTGATTCAGCCTATGCACCTGGCGTAAGTGCACCATCGCCGTTTGGACTGAATCCGAAATTGGTCCGTTCCATAATTAAGCATGTCGTATCAAATGAAAAGATCCTTTCTTTTGATGTCTCGGAAGTGAATCCTTCGTTGGACGAAAATAATAAAACCGTGACATTGGCAGCACATTTAATAAATGAGGTTTTGCTGAATTTTAAATAATAGATGGATAGGGATTAGGGGCAACTCCCAACAATGACAAGTCTGCCATTGCAAGTAAATTTGCTCCCTCGAGATACGTATCTTATCCTAAGGATGCATTCCCTATTAAATAATGATTTAGAACAAACAAGAAGCCCTTCAGTATAAAATCTGAAGGGCTTCACATCATTAATGAAATGACTTAAACCAAACCAGGGAATTATCTTCCACCACTAACATTTATGATCTCTCCTAATATGTAGGTTGAAGCATCGGATGCAAGGAAAGCTATACTTTCTGCTATCTCAATTGGTTTTGCTATTCGTTTAATTGGAATCGCTTCAGACATACGGGCAAGACGGTCATCATTTGGTGCGAATTTTTCATGGAAAGGTGTTTCCACTACACCAGGAGCCACTCCGTTGACAATGATTCCGTGTTCGATTAGTTCCCTGGACATGCCAATCGTCATCGTATTTAAAGCACCTTTCGTCGCCGCGTAATGAATACTTTCGCCAGCACCACCAATTCTTGCAGCTGTTGAAGAGATATTAATAATTCTCCCTTTTTTTCTAGGAATCATATACTTTAAGACAGCTTGTGAACACAAAAGGACACTCGTAATGTTTAGCTTGTATGTTTCTTCCCACAATTCTACACTTGCATCTATAAATGTACTCTGTCGAATGCCACCAGCAGCATTATTTACTAACACATCAATTGACCCAAAGTAATCAACGGCTTGTTTAACCATTTCATCGACTTGTTCTTTATTTGTAACATCAGCCTGAATTGATATTGCTTGTCCACCATTTTTATGAATATTTTTTATAACTTCTAAAGCACTTTTCTCATTTGAACGGAAATTAACGACGATTTTTGCTCCTTTAGATGCAAGTAATTCAGCTGTCGCACGGCCAATACCAGAACTTGCTCCAGTAATTAAAACCACTTTCCCCATTAAGTCTTGCATGTTTTATCCCCCCCAAATGGATTTCATAAGAAATCTTATTAATTTATAAAGCACGCTATTTCAATTATAATCAAGTATCCTCCGAGTGCTATATAATTTAGTAGCCATGAAATTAACATATTTCAATAAATTCATGGACAGTCTTTTTACGTACGCGTAAATGTAACGCTTCCTTACAAGGATTTACGGTCCAGGCATTACTTCGATTGATTAAACCTATGTAGCAACAGCAAAGGAACCTCTATGGCAGACACACCATAAGAGGATTAACTATGAATCTACCAAAGTTCAATACTGATACTTGTGGGTTTTTGGTTTATAATAACAACCATCTAGTCTTTTGAGGGGTGATCTTATGAATGAATATAATGTTACGGTCAGGAATGGCAGTACCTTAATTTTGTCAGAAATCATTAAAGCTGAAGATGAAAGAGAAGTCCTTGGCACTCTTTTGATTTCCAGTGAATTATTTAATCAACCATTTACCGACATCAGGATTTTAGAACGCTGATTTGTGCCTGCCCGTTCCATTTGTTACACTGTAATAAATCTTAATACGGTAGGCGATATTATGTGTGGACGTTTCACCCTTTTCACTGACATTGAAGAAATAAAAGAACGGTTTGATATCCAAGGATCATTTGATGAGGAATACCAATACAGCTATAATATTGCACCTTCCCACTCCGTGCTCTCCGTCATTAATGACGGAACTAGGAATCGACTTGGATATCTTCGGTGGGGGCTCATTCCTTTTTGGGCAAAAGACGAAAAAGTGGGCTACAAAATGATCAATGCCAGGGCGGAAACCATTGCTGAGAAGGCAAGCTTCAAGAATGCGTATAAGAAGAAACGATGCCTGATAGTCGCTGACTCTTTTTATGAATGGAAGAAGACACCAGAGCGAAAAATACCGATGCGAATAAAACTTAAGACTCATGCTCCATTTGGAATGGCCGGTCTTTGGGAATTCTGGAAATCTCCCGAAGGCATCAGTATATATTCATGCTCCGTTATAACAACCGTTCCTAATGAGCTAATGTCCAGGATTCATGATCGTATGCCTGTCATCCTTAAACCGGAAGATGAAAAAGATTGGTTGAATCCATCCATTAATGATCCTGCCTATCTGCAGCAATATTTAAAGTCATTCGATTCGGAACAGATGGAAGCATTTGAAGTATCGACTGATGTGAACTCGACTAAAAATAATTCACCTACCCTAATACAAAAAAATTGCTGAGAGGTCTTTAGACCTCTTTTTTATATTCGTTCCTTCCCAATAAATGGCGATATTAGGGGGTGTAATGTTAATAAAACTTATTTACTGCACTTATAAAAATCCCTTTTTAATCATGTGGAATAATTTTAACTTAACCTTGCGATAATAAACAAAATGCTGTACTCTTATATTTGCTTTTCAATTTGACATTCGATGTCACTTTCAGAAAGTGGACTCATCTAAACTTAGAGTGGTTTCGGCAAGTTTCCAGCCTGCTGCTTTTCTGAGGACTTCGTGACATTTGATATTATTTTCACTATATAATGTAGATCTTCTTATCAAGAGAGACGGAGGGACTGGCCCGAAGATGTCTCGGCAGCAGACTTAATAGGAGTGCTGTGCCAAATCCAGCAGGCAGATTCTAGCCTGAAAGATAAGGAGGGTGTTTTTTATAAATTAAAAGACCTCTTCTTGTTTTTAATAGAAGGGGTCTTTTTTTGCTTACAGTTTTTTTAGCATTCTTCCATGACTGGGATATTATCATCTTTTAATAGGGGATATTTGCGAAAACTGTTAAAAGAATAAGAGCTGTGACACATGTCATGGGAAAAATAAAAAGAGGTGTTCATCATGAGTACAAACAATAAAGGGAATCCATGGGCGTTGATCCCATTTGTCGTGTTTTTAATTTTATTTATAGGTTCAGGGGTCATTACAAAAGATTTTTATTCATTTCCTGTGATTGTAGCGATTTCAATTGCATCAGCCGCCGCACTGGCAATGAATCGAAAAGAGTCTTTCAATGAAAAGGTCGAAATTTTTTGTAAAGGTGCCGGGGACTCCAATATTATGTTAATGGTTATCATTTTCCTTTTGGCCGGCGCTTTTTCAGAAGTTGCAAATGGCATGGGGGCAGTTGAATCAACGGTGAATCTTGCCCTTGCGGTTTTTCCGCAAAATCTTTTAATGATAGGGATTTTCATTATCGCATGTTTTATTTCTTTATCAATGGGGACAAGCATGGGAACGATTGTAGCGCTTGCACCTATAGGGGTGGGAATTAGTGAGCAAACTGATATTTCGCTTGCCCTTTCAATGGCCGCCGTTATCGGTGGTGCGATGTTTGGTGATAACCTATCCTTCATATCAGATACGACAATAGCGGCAGTTCGTACTCAGGGCACTAAAATGAAGGATAAGTTTAAAGTGAATTTTTTCATCGTGTTACCTGCTGCCATCATCACATGTGCCATCCTAGGAATTTTAACAATGGGAGAACAAGCCTCCATCTCCCAACATTCATATAATTGGGTGAAGATCCTTCCTTATCTTGGTGTTTTGATCACAGCATTGGCAGGTGTCAATGTGTTCCTGGTTCTTTCCACAGGAATTGTTTTTGCAGGTATGATCGGTATGGCGGATGGCAGTTATAAACTGTTGGATGTCATTCAAAAGACGGGAGTTGGGATGGCGGGAATGTATGAAATCTCTTTCCTGGCCATTTTAATTGCAGGAATGGTGTCTGTCATCAGACATAATGGCGGCATTGATTATCTTCTCCAAGTCGTGCTCCGAAATAGTAAATCAAAAAAAGGCGCTGAATTCAGCATTGCCGGGCTTGTTAGTTTGACTAACCTTTCAACGGCCAATAACACGATTTCAATAATTATTGCCGGACCTCTTGCCAAAAATATTGCTGAACAGTATGGGATTGATCCCCGTAAATCGGCGAGCCTGCTTGACGTTTTTGCCTGTTGTATCCAAGGGTTAATTCCATATGGGGCCCAGCTTCTGATAGCGGCGGGTGTAGCAAAGATTTCTCCGATTAGCATCTTGCCATATTCATATTACCCACTTTTAATTGGCGTTTGTGGAGTGATAGCAATCTTGATTGGTTTTCCACGATTTCAGGCGGGAGAAGATATAGCGAAGAAACGTACTTCTTAAAATGAGAATAAGCATGAAAATAAACCCTGAATCATTAGATTCAGGGTTTTACTTTGTAAGGTGTATGGAAACATTGGTGAAAAATAATTAAAAAGAGCGATGTCACCCTCGCTCTTCCATCAGTTTAAGTCTTATCACTGTTTAGGAATTCCGATTCATATTGATTAACCCAACGCATAATGGTTGTGTGAGCTAGTCGTTATGAATAGAAGACAACACCAACTAAACCAGAAAGAATAATGACATAGGCTGGGTGCCAGCGTAATTTCAATAGGGCAAATAACGATAATCCAAAAACGAGTAATAAGCTTATCGTATGCCATGAAAAGTTCAGGCCTATCAAATGATTGGAAAGTGCAAAGCTGATCGCTGCAAAGAGGATTAAACTAGTGACAACGGGTCTTAATCCATAAAACATCGATTGAATAACTGGATAATGATTCAATTTGCTGAAGAAGGTGGCTATAACGGTTACGAGTATAATGGCAGGAAGCAAGATTCCGAGAACGGATGATATGGCTCCTGCTAATCCAGCAGTCGAATAGCCTACAAGAATGGCACTATTGGTGGTGATTGGCCCGGGAGACATGCCGGAAATAGCGATTACATCGGTGAATTGTTGCGTCGTCATCCATCCGTGCTGTGAGAATTCCGATTCTATTACGGGAATCATGGCGTATCCGCCACCAAACGATACAAAGCCGATTATAAAGAAGGTGCTAAACAACTCCCACAAGTCCATCATTCTTAATCACACGCTTTCTTGAAAATTAGTTAGACCCTTTATTGATTTACCTATATGCCTGCACCCATGAAAGGTTCGAAATCAGTTTCTTCTTTCTTTTCTTTTCGGTCCAACTGGACTTCGTAACCTAATTTCCTTTTAATGGAGATAGACACAATACCCGCTATTGCTCCTGCTAATATAGCTAAAACAGGTTGAACGAAGAAAAGGGCAGGAAGACCAACTATTAAAATAATGAAAGTTGATTTGTCAACAATAGCTGTTTTTCCTATCTTGATAGCTGCGAAGGCGATGATGGCTACTATGGAAGCTCTAATCGATATGAATGCGGCTTCTATCTTCGGATTATCCTGAATGAAAAAATATAAAATGCCGAGAAGTAGTACAATTAAAAAGGTAGGTAATGAAACACCAATCATGGCTGCCATTGCGCCCTTCATTCCGGCAATTCGATGGCCGATAAAGGTGGCGGAGTTAATGGCGACAGCTCCCGGTACGGATTGAGATAAAGCAAAAACATCCGTAACTTCTTCACTTGTCAGCCATTTTCTCTTCTCCACTACTTCTTTTTCGATTAAGGGGATCATCGCAAACCCGCCTCCGAATGTCACAGGTGCCATTTTAAAAAAGGTCCAAAATAATTGGAACAGTGTTTTCCATTGTCCTTTCATTGACATACTCACTTCCTTTGCTGCTCTGTATAATTCTTATCATTAACATATCAAAGAAAAAGGAATGGGTAAATTGCAACAAAATCATCGGGTATAACAAAACGTTATACCCAGAAGCTTTATCCGTTTTATATAGAATTTCATTAAGGCCCACCTAATCAGGGGAAATAGCGTTGTTTTCTTATTTCACCATTTAGCTATATGATGCTATCATTTTATTAAACCATTAAAAGACAAGGAGGTCGGTTTCTTGAAAATAGAAAATCTAAGAATGTTTTGTTTAGTGGTGGATGAAGGAAGTATAAGCCAGGCAGCGAGGTTAAGCTTCTTATCTCAACCCGCAGCAACAAGACAGATTCATCAATTGGAGAATTTTTATAACACTTTGTTATTCGACCGTGAGGAAGGGAGGCTGAGAGTGACGGAAGCAGGAAAGTTGTTATACCCTTTTGCAAAAGCTATTGTAAATGACTTTAACCATTCAAAAGTAGTGATTCAGCAATCAACGGGCGAGTACAATGCTAACCTCATAGTAGGTGCATCCTTGACAATCGGTGAGTATTTGTTGCCGAGCTTGCTTGGGAAATTCAAAAAACAACAGCCTGAAATAAAAGTGACATTAACGATAAAAAATACCCCACGGGTTCTGGAGGATTTATCAAACGATGTCATTGATTTGGCCTTGGTGGAAGGACTTGTGGAAAACACCGATTTTATTGTAGACAAGTTCGCCGAAGACGAATTGATATTGGTTTGTCCATTTGACCACCCATGGAAAGACAGAAAAGAAATCCAGCTAGAGGAATTGGGAAATGAAAGGATGATATGGCGTGAATCCATATCAGGGACACGACTTATCGTAGAAAACATGTTAAGGGAGCATGGGGTTTTAGAAAAAATAGAAAGCTACATGGAGATTGGTAGTACTCAAGCGATAAAAAGTGCGGTTGAGGCTGGACTTGGGATCAGCATTTTGCCAAGGTTGACAGTTGCCAGGGAATTGGAACAAGGTTTTTTGCGGGAAGTGGGTATTTCCAGAATAGATATAACAAGAAATCTGTGGCTCGTCAGGAAAAACAAGCGTTTTAATAAAATAGGGGTGTCTAATTTTGTGGATTTTCTTCGATAGTGAATGAATTACGTCACCTCTCATCGCTTGGTTATATTTAAAGTGAAATTTTTGGCAGGTGACAAAGTGTTCAAATGATTTTTGAAAATAGTTTATTGGCAGCGTTTTCATGGTTTTGGTTAACGATGTGGCTGGGACTATGGATGCCAGGTTACCTTACTAGAATCGCAGAGATGAAATCGGGATATAGCGTATTGATGACAGACATGGTCTTGGCTTCCATCACGATTTTCATGCCTCTACCTGGATAACCATCGCTCAAAGCATGGCAAAAGGTTATGCCTATACTTTTTTAATGACTAGCCTTCAGGTTTTAATGTAGTTACTTCCTGGCCGATCAGGATTAATGACGAGCCAAAGCGCATCGTTTATGAATATAGCAGGGAGGCCTTTTATCACTAGTGTGCTTGACAATCGCATACGAAAACGTATCACTTGGTTTTGTGTATTCCTTCTTTTTTGCCGCAGGCTTTCTTCTAATTTTTAGAATTGAGTTCTCAATCTTCGTTAAACCAGCTTAAAGGCTCGAATTAGGAGATGCAAAAGCAAAGACTTCTACAATATAAAAAGTTAGAGGTTTTTACATTGGATAAAGGTTCTTCTCAATAGAGAGGGGCATTTTTGCATTTGGATATACAGCTTACGCACCTTTATATGAAATGTATAACAAAATGGGGCCTTACATATTTTCTATAGAAAAAAATATCTCATAATGTCTTTATGTTCAAAATATACCGCAAATTAAGTATGCATGTATGCTTTTTAGCTTCCGAGCCATAGCTAAAAAACGAATTGTATTAATGGATACAAGTG
>NZ_JBHXAS010000158.1:0-8567 GCF_042727425.1 Peribacillus sp. NPDC060253 | reverse complement strand
TCCATATATACTAAATACTCCTTTTTAGTGTAATTTTACACTAAAAGTATTATTTTTCAATAAAAAATACCCTTTTTGAATAAAAAGCAACTTTAAAACACAAAGAAAAAAGCAAGAAATAACCTTGCTCTAAATAAGTTTGAAATGGGAATATTTCTTAATTAAAGCTTGTTGAACTAACCTGCCCCGATAGCTGCATAAAAAAAAAGCTACCTTAAAGACAGCTTGATCTTCAGCTAACGCACCCGTTAGTTTAAGTACATTTCTTCACAAACTTATATTAGTTCGCAACTAAGATTTAAGAACATAATTGATAAATTCTGTTTTTGCTTTAGTGTACGCTTCACGATCATTGCTATATTTTTTTGCTAAATCTCTTTTAAGAATAGCGTATTCATCAATAAACTGCTGATTAGTCCGTAATAAATCACGAAAAAGTAGCTGATTATCCCACCGTTCTTCTCCCTCAAGTAAAATATGTAAATGTACTACTCGTTTGTCGTTAATTACTTTCACAAAAAATCTTTGCCAAGGTCGATTGTCTATGTTAGGTGGTACATAATGCCAGTCATGATTAGCTAACAATGAAGATATTTCTTTTATTTTTTGAAATGAATCAATTTTAGCCATTAAATCAATGATTGGTTTAGCTGGTAAATTAGGAATAGATGTACTTCCATAATGTTGAATTTCCGTTATGCCGAAAGTTGAAAGAAGATTAAGAAGAAGTGCTTTTTCCTGATTACCTTTTTCTACCCACTTGGGATTTGGTTCGACAATGTCTATTGTCTCATTAGCCCAAACGGGCCATGTGCTTTCATCATGAATATCTTTCATTTTACTCCCCCTCAAGATTTTAATTTTTTCAGTTTCAGAAAAATCTTTGTACCTGCATTCTTTTACAAACCTGCCTCGATAAAAGAAAAAGCTGCCTTAATGACAGCTCCGATCTTAAGCTAACGCACCTGTTAGTGGAACATAGACGCATATCATAAACTAGTATTGAATAAGGCTACCCCGAATACATCTATCTCACAAATGTAATAAAGTCAATATTAACTGGTTCAAAACCATCTGCTCGAAGTCGTGAGTTAATCTGTCCTCGATGATACTGACCATGCAATGCTACATGAATTAAAATATCCCGTATAGAATTCTTAAACTCTTTTCCTTTACTATTTGTGTAGGATATTAATTTATCTAGGTCAGTATTTGATAAATTAGTAAGAAACGTTGTTAAGCTCTCTTTATTTTGCATAACAAGCTCTGCACAGACTTCTATATCGACCTCTGACCAGATGGGCAGTCGTGAACTGTCCAATCCTCGTAATCTAGTTATCCATACTTTTTCTGCAAGTAGGATATGGGAAAACAAACGGCTCACCTCTTGATTTTTATCTTCAATACTTTGCAATGTTTCAAGAATACGTTGATTAGCCCAATTTAAATGCTCATACATCTTTTGGATAGTTTTCAATGAGAATCACACCACCAATGATTGAATTTTTCAATAGGATTTTCCCTTTTAAAAATCAATTTTCCTTCATTTTTTATATTACCATATAATCCCATTGATTCGAGTGAAATAAAAGGATTCTTATTCAACTAAACTGCCCCGATAGTTGCATAAGAAAAAACTGCCTTAAAGACAGCTCTGATCTTCAGCTAACGCACCCTATAGTTTAAGTAGAAACCCTCACATTCTCTTATGTGTATCATAAAAAAGGATGGAACCAATGCGATCCCATCCTAAAAATCTTTATTGTTTGTGTTGCTTTTCCTCTTGTTGTTTGTGTTTCTTTTCCTCTTGTTGTTTATGCTTCTCTTCCTCTTGTTTGTGTTTCTTTTCCTCTTGTTGTTTATGCTTCTCTTCCTCTTGTTTATGTTTTTTTCCCTCTTTATTTCCACCAATATCCAATGGTTTTTCTTTTTTATTTTTTGTAACTGGTGGAGCTTCTTCAGGATTTGCACCTTTAATGAACAGTTCATTATTCACCCGGTATACATCACTAGGCTGCTGGAAGCTACTTTGGTCTGTTCCAAACGCTTCCAGCATGACCTTAAACATTTGGTGCGAGATTTTAGTTGTATTTCCATCCATATAATTACCTGGACCATTTTTAGTATATCCAGTCCAAACCGCCATAGTGTATTGCGGTGTATAACCAGCGAACCAACTATCATTTACCGAACCGGATGGATATCCATATTGTGCTCTGGTTTTACTGTCAAAATTGGTTGTGCCAGTTTTTCCAGCCACATCTAGTCCAAGGACATTTGCTGTTTTTCCTGTACCAGATTTTACGACTGTCCGTAACATATCCGTCACCAAATAAGCTGTGTAATCATGCATAACACGTTTTGGCTTTGGAGTTAAATTAACAACTCTGCCATCAGGATAGACAACTTTACGAACAAAATGTGGTGTATTGTATTCACCGTTATTTCCAAAAGCACTATATGCCCCTGCCAACTCTAATGGATTAACCGTATTACTTCCAATCGCATATGATTCGTACACCTTATTATTATTAAAAGTAATACCCAGATTTTCTGCAAAGTTTTGTGCTCTATCCAACCCTACTTCTTGAAGGGTAAGGAGTGCTGGAATATTGTATGACCATTGAAGTGCTGTTCTAATCGACAACATTCCGTGATATTGATGATCCCAGTTAGAAATAGATTGACCATTTGAGTAGGTTATCTCATGATCATTAATTTGGTGTGCTGTAGACCATTTTGAATTTTCAATAGCCGGACCATAATCAAAGACTGGCTTGAAAGTAGATCCTGGTTGACGTTTAATATCAACCGCAAAGTTGTTGCCTCGGAAGGAAGCTTTAAATTGGTTTCGACCGCTTCCAATAGCTCGAACTTCTCCTGTTTTTGTATCTAAAAATACGAAGGCTCCTTGAAAATTGTCATTTGGATAAGAAATAATCGTATCGGTGTTCATTATTTTGTCCGCAAAGGTCTGAGCTTTTGGATCTAGCGTCGTATAAATAGATAATCCATCCGAACTGATATCTACATTTTTCAGCTTTCCTTCAACTTCTTTTACAACAGCGTCCAAAAACGCCTCGTACGGCATCCCTTTCTGTTTCGTTCTTGGAACAAGTCCTGCTGTAACTGGAACCTTCTTTGCATCCTCCAATTGCTGTTTCGTAATATACCCTTGTTTATACATAGCTTCTAAAACAATATTACGACGATTTGTTGCAGCTTTCACATGTTCGGGTTCAGTGGGATCGTAATAACTTGGACTCTGTGGGAGCCCCGCCAGCATAGCGGCCTCCGGAAGCGTTAATTTATTTAGATGATCGGCATCGATTCCGTAGTAATTTTTGGCGGCAGCTGCTACACCATATGCCCCGTCTCCAAGGTAGATCTTATTTAAATACATCATTAAGATTTGATGTTTGGAATACTTTTGCTCAAGCTGATAGGCCAAGCTCCATTCCTGTACCTTTCGCTTTATTGTTTTCTGAGGTGACAAAAAGGAGTTTTTAATGACCTGCTGTGTAATCGTACTTCCGCCTTGAGATCCGAAATCCCCTTTTAGGTTCTTGAAGATTGCTCTCGCAGTTCCTTTTATATCAATGCCATTGTGTTCATAAAAATGTGCATCCTCCGTGGCAATGAAAGCATGTTCCAACATTTTTGCAACTTGAGAATACTTAATTTTTGTCCGCTTTTCTTTACCATATTCGTAAATGAAATTCCCGTTTTTATCGTATAATTTGGTAGAAAGCGGATCGACTAGTTTTGAAGCATCTATTTTAGGTGCATCCTTAATCATTGCTGCAACCGTAACTGCCCCTATTCCAATTGAAACAACAACTAACAGTAAGCACCAAAGTAAAACTTTTTTCAAGAAAGACCTTCTTTTAGGGGAGTTTTCACCTTTTTTTTGATCTTGTTTTGTTTTTTCCACTTGTTTTCGTTCCTGACGAGAACGATACGTTTCTGACATTAATCTACTCTCCCATATTCAAGTTACTCAACAAAATTGAAGAAAACTATGCAAAGAAATAACCTTTTATTTACTCACTATTCATTGATAATCAGTATGGTATTTAAAACAATGCATTTCATGCAAAACCTGTATATAACGAATTAAGGAAGAATTTATCCTATACTTGGTCGGTTTTCGCAATAAAGTAATCACTTCGTACTATCTTATCTAATGCATCTTGTAGAACGTCTTCCTTCTTTACATCTGGCCCTTTTAATATTTTTTCTCGTTTAATATCATTATCCAAGGTATAACAAACAATGACATATAGTGAACAAATAAAAAAAGACAGTGTACCACGCTGCCTCTTGTTGTATGGGTTAAAGAAAACGAAGAATTATTTAATCTTATCTAGTGAACAATTATTCTTTGTTTTAATTCTGAATTCATATCTAAAACACCTATCACAATTTGATTATCTTCCGTCAATGTTATGTATCTGAAATAATCATCATCAGAAATCAACAAATCGGTGTCATTCGTCGTTTTTTCCATTTTGGCAAATACATCTACTGTGTACTCAAGGTGAAAAAAATCATCAAATCCCTTGCTTGAGCTACCTACCCAGGTATACAGAAAATCTTTCAGTGTGATTTGTTCAATCACCGATAATTGTTTCTTGAATTTTAACTTATCTACTGTGACGCTTATCATCTTTCAACACTCCTTAACGAGTATTAATTATATACATTGAAGTCTCCTTCAACAATGCTATTTGCGTAACAATCCGTTTACAGTTTAGTTACTATACTAAAGGGGCAGGTTAGTTCAACAAGGAGTTATAATATATTAGATTCAGAAGCTTGTAAAAGTGGTGGTGAAAATGCATATAAAGTAACGAGATCCACCTAAAATAAGAGAGGCAAATTGAATTGAACATAGATATAGGGTTTCTCTTCCTTGTTCTTTTATCTCTAACAGGATTAATATTGTCCATTAGATATACTAAAGAACAAGATAAAGAGCAGAGTGAAGTAGTAAGTGGAGCAGGAATCTTCGGTAATTTTGTTTATCTTTTGATAACTTCACTACCATTTAGGGTAAGAAAGGCGATATATATTATAGTGTGCCTTCTTATGGTCCTTTTGTTTTCTATTGGTTTATGGGAAGTATCAAAGGTTTAGTTATGCAACTTACAGGTACTTTACTTCAATAAGGGAGGTTGCTGCGGCAACCTTTTTCTTACGGAACTAAGGGCCAGGTTAGTGCAATAAGACGGGTTGAAAATCCAGCTCTCTTTAAGTCGCTCTTGAGACATATTATTCAGCTAAGAAAAGTAAAAAATAAAAATCCATCCCTGAAAAGCTTCAAGGATGGATTCAGACAAACACCAAGATCCTTAGGGTGTCTCTTGGATAATTCTTATTATGGCCTATAGATAGTTTTCGAAAAATACCTTTGGTACCATCTATAAATATTTCATATGAATAATTCATTCTGTATATTACCAACTATTGGAAATTATATATACGGTCATGAGATAGGACTTACAAATTATATATAGTCCATTTTAACAATACTTATGGAACTAACCTGCCCCGATAGTTGCATAAAGAAAATCTGTCTTAAAGACAGCTCTGATCTTCAGCTAACGCACCCGTTAGTTCATTAAGAAAAGCGATTCTGGAATATTGAAAAAAAGAGGCCATCCTTTTTGGACAGCCACCTTTCCGCTAATTATAAAATTTCTAGTAGAGCTCGATATCATTATATTGGTCACTTCAGAATGTTACCATCTATACTTCAGAGAAGGTATCTCCAAAATGAATTGGCTTTCAATCTTTGAAAACTATGAGAATACTGCAATTTTACGTGCGATAGATTCTGTTAAACGAGATGCTACTTTTGGAACAGCCCATTTAATAATTGGTGTTAACACCGCACCAGATAATCCGCCTGCATGGATTTCCACCGTACAAGTCATTATTGTTTTACCATTAACATCTTCTGCAGTAAAGTGACCGCTTCCTGTAAAATTATCTGATAAACCTTTTAGTTCAAACTTAATATTTGAAGGTTCATTCCATTCGGTAATATCTACCTGCGCTTGTATTGTTTTTTTAATACCTTTCACACTACCTTCAAATGTCCAAATAGATTGCTTGTCATTTATGATTTCATGTTCTTTATAGGCTGGTACTGTCGTTGCCCATTTTTCGAGATCACTGACATAATCCCAAACTGCTTGTACATCTACTGGAACTACTACAGTATGCGTTCCCGTTGCCATTATGATCCCCACCTTCACTATGTATGAATTGTAACTTTACATTTCTACAAAATAATTATTACATAAAAAGCATAAACTTACATCACTAATTATACATAGCTTTCCTTCTTCCAATCCTCCACAATCCGGCTCTTTAATGGAATAACAGGACTGACGTTTTTAAACGACTTTAATGTCACTTAACAGTATTCCTTATGGAACTAACCTGCCCCGTTAGTTGAATACACAATTACTCCTCTCCAACTGTTTTAGGTTTTACTAAAACCAGCAACAAAAAGCTCAACCACGAAATACTTAGCATAATTACATATACAATATTCCAAGTAGATTGTTCCTTCACTAAAGCTAAAACCTCACCAATTAGCAAAATAGTAATTATTATGAAGGATAACCTATTTGCATTTAATACTATAAACTTTCTCATTTTCTTACCCATTTATATACACCACGTCTTAGTCATTATTAATATTTTAACATTTACTTCTTGTTCAACTAACCTGCCCCTTTAGTTCTATAAGTACTCGCTAATCAAATCTGCTGTTTTAACGAGGTCTTTAATTAAAGAAAATCAACAATAGTCTTTTTCAAAGCAAAAAAACTAGATAATATATTATTTCTTGAAATTTTTCTCTTAGAATGAAAACTTTTTGGACAAGCTATACGTTTAATAAGTACAGAGCTCTAATACCACATCGATTGAGAGGATTAAATATAGTGAACGAACTAAACTTAGATCAGTTGATTGCAGATTTTGTGATACAAAACAAAGAAAAATATTATAGACTTGCTTTTCACTATGTAAAGAACCAGGCAGATGCGCTAGATGTTGTACACGAATCGATTATAAAAGCACTATCCAATAAAGAAACGTTGCAGAATCCAGATTTTTTGAAAACTTGGTTTTATCGAATTGTGATTAATACTTCAATTGATCTTCTTCGAAAACAGGAAAGATCGGTTATAGTAGATGACAATGTTCTTTCGAGTTTGGATGGTGGGAAAACAGATCATTATGAAGATGTCGATCTCAAGATCGCTCTTACTTCGTTACCAGTTCAATATCGGAGCGTCATCATATTACGCTACTTTGAAGACTTTAAATTAGAAGAAATTGCACAAATTTTAGATAAAAATATAAACACTGTGAAAACAAGATTATATAAAGCATTATCGATGCTGCGTATCACGTTGAATGAAATTTAGAAATGGAGTGATTCTCATGACAGATAGAAAAATAGAAAACTTGAGAAAAGAATATGAAAATATTCCGATTCCAGATGAGTTAGATTTTGTGGTCATAAAAGCATTAAAACAAGAAGCTGGATACCCAATGAAAAAGGAAAAAAATCATAAAAAATTATATACAGCATTAACTGCCGTAGCCGCATCCGCATTATTTATAACTGGTGTGAATACAAATCAATCGTTTGCAGCCACTGTCTCAAACATACCTGTGATTGGTAGTTTAGCAAAAGTCGTTACATTCACTGAGTTTAATGTAAATGAAGAACAATCTAAAGCAAATATTAAAGTTCCATCAGTGAGTGGATTAAAAAATAAAAAACTAGAAAACGAATTAAATGAAAAATACCTAACAGAAGGAAAAGCACTTTTTGAAAACTTCAAAAAAGAAACAAAATATGCGAATAAAATTGGTGGAGCTCACTTGGGAATTAAAAGTGGGTATGAAGTAAAAACGGATAACGAGCAAATCCTTTCAATCAAACGTTACGAAGTAAGTACATCAAATGGATATTCTGCAACTCAATTTGACACAATCGATAAACAACATGAAATATTAATTACGTTGCCAAGTTTATTTAAAAATGATCATTACATTGATATCATTAGTGAAAATATCAAAACCCAAATGATTGAGCGATATGAAGAAGATAAAGAAAATAATTATTATTGGGTTGAGGGCATTCCAAATGATATCGAAGCAGCAGGATTGTTCCAAAAAATAAATAAAAACCAAAACTTCTATATCAATAATAATGGAAAATTAGTGATTTATTTCGATAAATACGAAGTGGCACCTGGTGCATATGGTGAATCAGAATTTGTCATCCCAACAAATGTTCTTTCTAATGTTTTAGTCAGTGATGCTTACATTAAGTAAAGACTGAAATAGAATGGTTCTAGTACAAGTAAGACACGCTAAAAGAGTCAAAATCCTTTACAAATGAATTTATGAAGTACATCAAATTTTTTTAAAAATCCAACACTCTCTAACTTGATAAGAATTCCAACTTTCAGTAAAATAGTTGGAATTCTTATCACTATTTATGTATATTACAATAACTTTAAAATCTATTTTTA
>NZ_JBHXAS010000157.1:0-8580 GCF_042727425.1 Peribacillus sp. NPDC060253 | reverse complement strand
GACTATTGATAAGAAGGGTGTAAAGTTAATGCATGCTGCTAGGGGAATGAGTTCTTATTTAAGAGGTTGCTACGGCAGCCTTTTTCTTATGGACCTAACGGGGAAATTGCACGCACAAGGCGGCGATACATTTCTTTAGTGTAGGTCATGAAACTAAGCTAAAGAAATATGGCATAAAAGGGTCACTCAAGATTAGGATTCTCCGAAATTTTAAATTATACTAATGTTCAGGGCAGTAGCAAATGATACTGACACAGATTAACCAATATGTTTATGAAGGATAATCAGGACAGAAAGCATTAACTTAGGTAAGCCATAACAAACAACTTTTTAGCAAGGTCGATTATGATATAAAAGGGGAGAAAAGGCATGCAAAGAGTCCATTTAACTGAAGATTTTAGTCTTTCACGCATTGTTCACGGTATGTGGAGATTAGCAAATTGGAAATTTTCAAACGAAGAAATTCTATCACTTATTGAACATGGTATGGATCGAGGTATCACTACATATGATCACGCCGATATATATGGTAGTTACACATGTGAAGAGATTTTTGGGAACGCTCTTTCATTAAAGCCATCTTTACGCGATAAAATGGAGATCGTTACGAAATGTGGCATAGTACTTCAATCAGAAAACCGTCCTTCTCATAAAAGTCACCATTATAACACTAGTAAAAACCATATAATAAAGTCTGTTGAACAATCACTTATGAATATTAAAACGGATTATATAGATTTATTACTTATCCATCGTCCGGATCCCCTGATGGACCCGGCTGAAACGGCTGAGGCGTTTAATCAATTAAAAGAATCAGGAAAGGTCCGTAACTTTGGCGTATCGAATTTCAAAAAAACGCAATGGGATATGCTTCAATCTTATCTTGAATATCCACTCGTGACGAATCAACTGGAGCTTTCTGCATATAATCTTGAGAACTTCGAAGATGGAACCATGAACTTATGTCAGCAAACGGGCGTGGCGCCGATGGCATGGTCACCGCTTGCAGGAGGAAGCATCTTTGAGGAATCGGATGAAAAGGCTGTCCGCTTAAGAAAAACGTTAGAAATCGTAAAAGAAGAAATAGGGGCTAATGGAATAGATGAAGTCATGTATGCCTGGCTGTTGAAGCATCCTGCAAAAATCATTCCAATCGTTGGTTCCGGCAAGAAAGAACGCTTGGATACCGCAATTGATTCATTAAACCTAAGTATGAAACAACAGCAATGGTTCAACATTTTAACAAGTTCCATGGGGCATGATATCCCGTAATGATCATACAGTTGAACCGCAAAAGTATGGGACTTCCAAAAGGGGGCCCATTCTTTTTTGCGTGAAAACATAATTGGGAATTAACTAGAGATGTAAACAGGCAATCGTTTAACCAATCCTTCCGTAAAGACCAACCTATTAATTCAAGTGAACGACTGGAACATCAATCTTTACCCCTTTTAAGTAATACCTTCAATTTTTAATAGTATATTTTTATTGATAAAGGTAGTTATGTATTTTATAATGGTTATAATGAATTAACATCATGGATAAGAGGGGGTTCGTACATGCTTAACACGGTCGTTTTATATTTACCTATAGGTAGAAAAACGTTTGATATTGAAGCAGCTGAAATATATCGTAAGCAAAGTATGGAGTGGTTGGAAGAAAGCTGCAGCCATCTTGTAGCACCAGAACAAACCGTGACATCTGTTGAGGAACTTCAAGATTTTTTAGATTCCATAAAAGATGTGAAATTCGATACGGTTTTATATCAGAGTGTTACTTTTGCAGATGGAGAGTTTATGGTCAAGGTATTGGAGTATTTCAAGCAGCCTGTCATTGTTTGGTCAGTTCGCGAACCGAGTGTTGGAGGACGATTACGCCTCAATTCATTAACTGGCGGGAACAGTACAAGTAATGTACTGCGGAATCATCAACATCCGTTTGCTTTTGTATTCGGGAATCCAGATGAAGATGCTTTAAGAAAGCGTTTACTAAGACAATTTGATGTTATGCGTGTTCTAAAGGCATTAAGTGAGCTGAAAATAGGCGTGGTAGGTGAATATCCACCAGGTTTCTTCTTCTCACAATCTAATGAAGGAGAACTGCAAACAGCACTTGGGGTTACACTTCATAAGATTGATTTACAAGAGGCGTTTACACATTGTGTGGAACTCCCAGAACAAGAGTGGATCGGTGAAATTGACCGTGCTGAGAAACAAGTAATTGGATTGAATCGTAATGATGAAACCGTTACGAAGTTCGCTCAATTTTCAACGTACATAAAAAAACATATCCAGCAACAAGAATTGAACGCATTGGCGATGCGGTGTTGGCCGGACTTTTTTAACGAGTTGGGAGCAGCTCCGTGTTCGACTCTATCCCAATTCACAGAAGACGGAATGGTAACATCATGTGAATCAGATATTCATGGATCGGTTTCTATGTTTATTTTACGTGAATTAGCTGGTGGAAATGCACCTTATTTAGGAGATTTAGTCCATGTAGATGAAGCAAAAAATTCGGTTGTATTTTGGCATTGTGGTGCGGGAGCTTATTCTCTTGCCAATCCTACTACAGGGGCAACAGTCGGTGTACATCCAAATCGGAAAATAGGCTTTGCAATGGATTTTGGTTTGAAAGCAGGAGTAGTAACGATCTTTAGAGTAAGCCATACACCTGAAGGCTATCGTCTTTTAGTCATGAAAGGAAATGCATTGGATGGAGAGCAGCCGTTTACAGGAACATCTGTGGAAGTGGAATTAAAAACAGATGTAATGGACACACTTTACAAACTTATGCATGCAGGATATGAGCCTCACTTTGCACTAGTTTATGGAGATGTAACGGAACATCTAATTGAATTGGGACGTATCCTTCAATTAGAGACCGAGGTATATGTATAAGAAAACAGTATCTCACCATTACAGCAATAGCTAGTTAATGATATATAATTTATCCTATATACTAGCTTAAAGGGGTTGGACAACGTGAAAAATATGATAGATGCTAATAAAAATGTGGCTCTTTATTTACAGGTAAAAGACATTTTAGTTAAGCGCATTCAGGAAAAAGTATGGAAGGCAAACGCATTGATACCAACGGAACAAGAGTTGATGCAAGAATTTGATGTTAGCCGTACCACTTTAAGGCAAGCCATTTCCATTCTTGTACAAGATGGATTATTGGAGAAAAAACAAGGAAGGGGAACAATTGTAAAGCCTCAACCTCTTATTGGTGGGAGCTTAGGAAAACTAAAGGGGTTAGCAGAAGAAGTAACAGAGAGAGGCTTGACACCTAATTCAAAATTACTGCGTGCAAACTTTAAAAAAAATCTATATTACGAAACATCAATGCTCCAACTAGCAGAGGGAGAAGAAGTTTTTGTAATTGAAAGGATCCGTTTCGCTGATGATGTTCCCATTGCCATTGAACGCTCATGTTGGCCCAGGCATATTGGTAAAATAATTGAAAAACATGACCTGAATAGTGCAAAGTTTTATGAGATTCTAGAGGAAAACGAAATTTTTTTAAAACGTGCGAAAGAAAAAATTTGTGCAATCAACGCAACTATTTATGAAGCAGATTTACTTGGCATTCGCGGTGGTGAAGCTTTGCTTGAAATGACAAGGCTAAGCTTTGGATTTGATGATAAACCACTTGAATTTACGATAACAAAATATCGTAGTGATAAATATCATTATGATATTGACCTTTTTAGATAAATCTTAATACGTTTAGGGAGTGGAGAGATTTGACGAATGGAACACTAGTTAAGCAATATGGTTTATATGTGGATGGTCAATGGGAGAAAACGTCAGAAACAATGAACGTACTAAACAAATATACGCAAGAACCCGCAGCTCAAATTTCAGTAGCCACAAAAAAACATGTGGATAAATCTGTAAAAAGTGCAAAAACAGCGCTAAAAGTAAATTTTTCACCATATGATCGATATGAGGTATTAATGAAAGCTGCTCAGTTGCTAATTGAGCGTCGTGAAGAATTTGCTCGAATTTTAACTATTGAAGTTGGGAAGTCCATTCGCGAATCACGTGGAGAAGTAGATCGTTCAGCTCAAACTTTACAAATATCAGCAGAAGAAGCAAAGCGTATTCATGGAGAAGGTGTGCCTGTTGAATCAGCTCAAGGTTCAGAGAATCGCATGGCCTTTACAGTACGTGTTCCGGTTGGGGTCATTGCAGCTATCACCCCATTTAATGCACCTATAAATCTGGTCTGTCATAAAATCGGACCAGCACTTGCTGCTGGCAATAGTGTGGTCTTAAAACCAGCCGAAGTAACCCCAATCTGTGCCATTAAACTGGCAAGCCTATTGGAAGAGGCTGGTCTACCAAAGGGACGCCTTCAAGTGCTGACTGGTGATGGTGCAAAAGTTGGTGAATGGTTGCTAGAAAATCAAGATGTTAACATGTTTACTTTTACAGGAAGCCCACGGGTAGGAGAATTAATCCGTTCAAAGGCGGGATTACGGAAAGTGTCTCTTGAATTAGGAAACAATTCAGCCACCATTGTTCATAAAGATTCTGATTTGGAAAGAGCTGTAACTTTAGTTTCACAAAAAAGCTTTAACAATGCAGGACAAGTTTGTATCTCAGTCCAACGTATCTATGTTCATAACGATATCTATGAAACCTTTGTTGCTAAGTTAATAGAAAAAACAGAAGATTTTGTAGTTGGTAACCCATTGGATGAAAATACAGATATCGGACCTATGATTCGTCTTACTGAAGCGGAGCGGGTAGAGGAATGGGTGAAAGAAGCAGTAGAACAAGGTGCACAGGTTGAGTTAGGCGGCAAACGTGATGGCGCTTTTTATTTTCCTACAATCTTAACGAATGTAAATGATGACATGAAAGTTTGCCGTCAAGAAGTGTTTGGGCCAGTTGTGTCCATTGCACCATATGAAGAGATAGACGAAGTAATCGTTAAAGTAAACGATTCTGATTATGGTTTACAAGCTGGACTTTTCACGAACGATTTACAATTAACAATGAAAGCAGCGCGTGAAATAGAAGTGGGCGGGCTGATTGTTAATGATGCGTCAGCATATCGGGTCGACCATATGCCTTATGGTGGCGTGAAGAAGAGTGGAAATGGAAAAGAAGGTCCGAAATATGCAATTGAAGAAATGACGGAAGAACGTATTATTGTCATAAATTTATAATTGTATGATTTATTAAAAAAGGACCTAGAGGGGAAAGAATCTAGGTCTTTCCTTTAGCCATATGACAAAACAAAAGGTAATGAAGGTGACAAAGATGGAGTTTTTAACTATTCTCCTACCTATTTTCGGTATTTTTGCGATCGGATTTATTGGACAAAAGAAAATCGGATTTGATACAAAGACAATATCAACAATGGCGCTTTACATCATGTCTCCCGTTCTAGTATTTCAAACTTTTTATACAACACCATTTAACGTTGATTATTTATATCTTACTTTTTACACATTTGTCCTTTGTTTTTCCCTGATTGCAGTTGTTTATATGATTGCTTTTTTTCACGGATATTCGACTCCTGAGACATGTGGGATGATATTGGCGTCGTCTTTTATGAACAATGGAAACTATGGTACCCCCGTTGTCTTATTACTTTTCGGTGCTACCGGACTAAAATCTGCCATCATTTTAATGGTGATACAACAATTGGTTATGTGTACGGTGGGGGTGTATTATGCTGCAAAAGGGAGTCCAGAAGGTAATGGTATACGTTCAGCGCTTCGGGCAGTTCAACGTATGCCCACTATGTATGGCGGACTTTTAGGCGCTACTTTTCAATTATTGAATATTCCATTAAGCAGCGCCGTACAAGAAGCTGTAGGCTTAGTAGCTGATGCAGCTATTCCTACAGTAATGATCGTACTAGGAATGCAGCTTGCTAGAATATCAATAAAACATTTAGCAAAAGCCAAGATTTCGTGGTCGCTCATTGTCAAACTTGCGATTTCACCTGCCATTGCTTATATGCTAACACTTTTCTTGCCTGTAGATGATATGGTTAAACAAATTATGATTATTATGGCTGCAATGCCAACAGCAGCTAATACGACTATGTACGCTCTCCAATTCAATACAGAGCCAGAGTTTGTTTCAAGTACGACACTAATTAGTACTTCGTTAAGTCTTGCTACTTTGCCTATTATTTTTATGATGGTCTTATAAAAAAATAGTGGAATTCCATATATATTTATGATCAAAAAATGTTAGAGGATGATTAATCAGAGTCCTCCCAATAATTCAATCCTGAACAAGTAAGTAGATATTATGAGTTTGTAGACAAAAGGGATTCTATCTAAATTATAAAAACAAGTTGATTGGATCGGGTGTGCGAGACTCCAGTGGGAAAAGCGCGTCCAAGGGAGACCCGCAGGAGCAAAGGCACCGAGAAGTCTCCCGGACCGCCCGCGGAAAGCGAGTGCCTGGAGGGGAAATCAACGGGCAAATTTTAAAAACCTAAAAAAATGTAAACAAACTCAATTATTATCGAGTTTGTCTACTGTCTGAAGCTTTTATATCATATAAAAGCTTCTTTTTAATAAGTTTCTTCTATGTAAGGGGGGACAGTCAGCGATATGGAAATACCCGTCTTTGCTATAATTGTCTCATGGTTAAATTCAAAGGGGCGGAACAACTTAAATATTTGTTGATAACATAGTTTAGAAAATTGATTTGCACATAGGATTTAGAGTGAGTGCCTTACGGTGGAATGAGGGGAAAACAAAACTAAGTATCGGCTTACCCCGGAATTCAAAGGGAAGAAGCATGTAAGATGCTCCAATATCCGAAAAGGATACTGTGCATTTTACATGCTCCCATTTACACCGAGAATGAACACAAATACAGAAAGGTGAGTTGTAGATCTTTAACGCCATACACCATAGTTTACATACTGTGGGGAGAGGACTGTGCTTAAGACGTACCCCTACTAGATTCGATTCATTAGAAGACTATAGCTTTCCCTTTATAAACGCTTTTTAACAACTCATCAATGTATACTACTTTTCCTGTTTTTATGGATTCTTCTGCCGCGATTCCGACGACAATAGACCAAAAGCCTTCTTCAACAGTTGCAGTTGTTGTGGATACGCCTTCAATATTATCAATAAAGTATTTGTGCTCATAATAGGTTCCCCCATTATGCCCACTGCTCTGGATAACAGATGGATAACAAGGAGTGGAGATTCTTGTAGGTTTACTTTCACCACTTAATACTTCTAGGTGTGTATTTGGTCTATTTACTGGTAAAAAATCATCGTTTTCATATGCTCTCAGTCTTCCTTCATCTCCACATATCGTTATTTCTTCATAAAACATAGGAGAAAACATACATAAATTAAAATTCGTGTTAACACCGTTTTCATAAATGATATTGACATTAGCATGATCAATAACATCCGATTTTTGATCTTTATATTCAAAATCAGTAAAATTGACAGCGCTTCCTCCAGTTGCATATACGTAAGATGGTTTAGATTGAGCAAATAAGTTTAAAAGGTCAAAGTAATGACAACATTTTTCAACTAATGTCCCGCCTGAATACTTAGAAAATTTATTCCATTGATTTACTTTATCGAGGAATGGAACCCTATGTTCTACAATGCTAATTGTTTTAACGTCACCAATGGATTTTCGCTCGATTGCTTCATGAATCGATTCATTATAAATGGCTTTGTATCGATATTGAAGGCCAATTTGAAATATCCCTTTATAATCATCAGCAAGTTCTTTAATTTCCAATGCATCTTCTAAATTAGTAGCCATTGGTTTTTCCAGTAAAATATGTTTACCAGATTTGACAGCTTCTCTCACAATCTCAAGATGGGTATAATTTGGCGTGCAAATAATTAGTCCATCTACTTGTGGATCATGACAAGCGTCCGTTAGACTCTGATATTCTACTAAATCGTGGCCAGGGAAGTTTTCTGAGAACATTCTTTTCGTATTTTCAATACTTTTCTTATCTATATCATAAATACCATGGATGGTGGCTCTTCCTTCTAACATGGTTACTTTAATATGCTCATGTCCTATCATTCCAGCACCAATAACGTTGAATTTATATTTTTGTTGTTCACTTTTATAAATGTATTTATCCTCTTCAGATAAGTAATCAACATTTAAAAAGCCTGAGAAAAAGTTACTGTTTAATTCTTTTCTTTTTGTACTCATATCAATAACCTCCGTGTAATGCCCTATTTTTTAATCAAGTTTTACGAGTTTTTCCCTCTGATTACTTACTTTGGTATTCCAAAAGAAGGTGTAAAATACACTTGCTAGCGTTATAGGAAAGATAGGCAATTACTAAGCTAATGCTGAAAGTTTGAGGGCAAATTGCAACATTATGCACACTAAACGTAATTACCTTTAAATAAAAATCAGTACCTTTGTTTATTATAAGAATACGTTTACAAAATTACAAGTGAAGATTTTAAAATAATCAAAAATTCTGAAAAGATAAAAACTGAATTTACACCTTACTAATAGGTAAGGCATATTAAAAAAAAGAAGAAGCTATGTGTAGGTGGAAAATCTGATGAACGAAAGATTCGGTAGAGTATGGAAG
>NZ_JBHXAS010000156.1:0-8667 GCF_042727425.1 Peribacillus sp. NPDC060253 | reverse complement strand
CGACGTGGCCGCTGAGCGAGTAGAGCGTGAAGCCCGGGGACTTCTCGCTGCCCATCGAGCGGAACCACTCCTTGCCCTGCTGGAGGATGGCGGGAACCGAGGCGATCGACTCGACGTTATATTGATTAGTTTGAGGATATATGATAATCTATTTTTGTAAAGAGATGAAATGAATCCTCACAATTCATTGGAAACGTATACAATGCTACTTACAATCGATAGGATTTACCGAAAAGGATGAGGAAAATGACAGGTAGGCTAGTTCTGAAAAATGTAAGGATGTTAGAGGGAAATGCAGCGGATATCATATTGGAAAATGGGATGATTAAAGAAATCGCTCTGCCCGGAACTGCAACTGGAGATGAAATAATAGATTATGAGGACAAAGTTGTTGTTTCCAGCGGCTGGATTGATATGCATGTACATGCCTTCCCAGAATTTGATCCTTATGGTGACGATGTTGATGAAATTGGATATAAAACAGGTGTAACAACGATCATTGATGCAGGAAGTACCGGGGCTGACAGGATATCCGATCTTGTTAGCAGTTGTGAAAATTCCAAAACGAACGTTTTCGCCTTTCTGAATATTTCGCGGATTGGATTGAAAAGGATTGATGAGTTATCGGATATTTCATGGCTGGACGAAGTGGAATTAAGAAAAGCTATTTCCGAGCACGGTGATTTTATCGTTGGACTAAAAGCGAGAATAAGTAAAAGTGTGGTTGGTCCAAATGGTGTCGAGCCATTAAAAATCGCTAGGAAGTTCTCGGCTGATACTGGTTTACCATTAATGGTTCATATCGGTTCAGGGCCGCCTGATATTAAAGAGGTCCTTGATTTACTTGAAAAAGAAGACATTATTACACATTACTTAAATGGTAAAGCCAATAATTTATTTGATGAGAATGGAGAACCCTTACCTGAGTTCAGTAAAGCAATTGAACGTGGTGTGCATTTGGATGTCGGTCATGGGACAGCAAGTTTTTCTTTTCCGACTGCTGAAACGGCGAAGGAGAAGGGGATCCGCTTCAATACGATCAGTACGGATATATATCGGAGAAACCGAGTAAATGGGCCAGTTTTTAGCATGGCAAGTGTGCTTACTAAATTTTTGTATCTCGGATATCCATTAAAAGAGGTAATCGATGCAGTTACGGTTAATGCCTCAGCTTGGTTGCATAAGCCAGAGCTGGGAAGGATTGCAGTTGGGGATATTGCGAACCTGACACTATTCTCAATCGAAGATGAGTCGACCCTTTTACTGGATTCCGAAGGCGAAAAAAGAATGGCAGATAAAAGAGTTGTCGTAAAAGGAGTGGTTATAAATGGAGAGTTCATTAAATGCTAAATACGGCCTGAAAAGAGTCATCAATGCAAGCGGAAGAATGAGCATATTGGGAGTTTCTGCTCCAACTGACACGGTGATGGACGCGATGAAAAAAGGCGGACAAAATTATGTTGAAATCTCTGATTTGGTCGATAAATCTGGTCAGCATATAGCAAATTTACTTCAATCCGAAGCAGCGGTTGTCGTAAACTCTGCATCCAGTGGAATCGCCCTTTCCGTAGCAGCGATCGTGACTGAAGGGAACAGAAGGAAAAGCGAAAGACTTCATCAAGATCCTATTCAAAAAAATGAAATCATCATGTTGAAAGGCCATAACGTCCAGTATGGTGCACCGGTTGAAACCATGATTTACCTTGGTGGCGGAAAGTTGGTTGAAGTTGGGTATGCAAACGAAGGAAAGGCAGAGCATATTGCGGATGCCATTAATGAAAATACTTCCGCCATTTTATACGTAAAATCACATCATGCCGTTCAAAAAAATATGATATCGGTCGAAGAAGCATGGGAAGTGGCCAAAACAAATAATATCCCTCTGATTGTTGATGCGGCAGCGGAGGAAGACCTGGAGAAATATGTACAATTTTCCGATTTAGCGATTTATAGTGGGTCAAAAGCCATTGAAGGACCAACATCAGGTATCGTAGCTGGCAGAAAAAAATATATCGGATGGCTAAAGGTTCAATTGCATTGTATCGGCAGGAGTATGAAGGTCGGTAAGGAAACTACCTTTGGGCTGCTTCAGGCTTTGGATGAGTATTTTGTCAAAACGGATAATAGCGAGAAAGAAAAAGCAAGTTTACAAGTGCTCACATCACTCGATTCAATCAATGGCGTAAAAGTAACGATTGTACAAGATGAAGCGGGTCGTGCCATATATAGAGCACGTATTTCCATCGATCCTTCGGTTACGGAAACAACGGCGAAAGAAGTGAACGAGCAGCTTAGAAATGGCGATATTGCCATTTATACGCGTGATTATGGTATACGGCAAGGGTTTTTCGATATAGATCCACGTCCATTGCAAGGTGATGATATCAACGTAATTGAAGCTCAGTTAAGAACCATTTTAGGAGGAAATCAAGGATGACTAACATAAACAAACGGTTTTTTAATGATCGTGTAGCCCTGAATGTACTAGCTAATAGTGTGGAAAATGCAGTGGAAGTCTTTGAAGCAGCGGAAGGTCATGTATTGGTGGGTGTTCTTTCTAAGGATTATCCAACTGTAGAAGCTGGCGTTACAGCAATGAAAGAGTACGGGGAAGCTATTGATGAAGCAGTTTCAATTGGTTTGGGCGCTGGTGATAATAGACAGGCAGCAGTTGTAGCAGAAATTGCAAAATACTATCCCGGCAGTCATATTAATCAGGTTTTTCCAAGTGTAGGTGCTACAAGGGCCAATTTAGGTGAGAAGGATAGTTGGATAAATTCACTTGTTTCTCCAACTGGTAAAGTTGGTTATGTGAATATTTCCACTGGTCCAGTAAGTGCAGGTGCAAGTGAAACTGCCATTGTCCCTATTAAAGCCGCCATAGCATTGGTTCGTGATATGGGTGGAAATGCTCTGAAATACTTCCCGATGAAAGGGCTGAAGCATGAAGATGAATATCGTGCAGTGGCAAAAGCTTGTGGCGAAGAGGGGTTTGCTTTAGAACCAACTGGTGGAATCGATTTAGAAAATTTCGAAACCATTCTGGAAATAGCTTTAGAAGCAAAAGTGCCTAAAATCATTCCCCATGTCTATTCTTCCATCATCGATGAAGAAACTGGAAAAACGAATGGGGAGGATGTACGAAAATTATTAACCATAACCAAAAAATTGGTTGAAAAGCATGCCTAAAAGAATTGTAGCATTCGGAGAAGTGATGATGCGTTTGCAGGTACCAGGTTATGAAATGCTAACACAGGCTAACACATTACAATACTCCTTTTCAGGCACGGGGGTAAACGTTGCTTCTGCGATGACAAAGCTTGGGCATGATGGGTATCTTGTGACAAAACTACCAGATAACCCGCTTGGGGATTCGGCGGTTTCTTCTTTGCAGCGCTTAGGTATTGGACGCGACTTCTTCTATAGAGGCGGAAAATACTTGGGGATGTACTTTTTGGAAAATGGTTTCGGACAACGGGCGAGCCGTGTCACCTATTCAAATCGACTGGAAAGCAGTTTTAATACAGCGTCCTTATCCGATTATGATATGGATATGATTGCGGAAAAAACGGATATCATCCATTTTTGTGGAATCACGCTTGCGATGTCAGAAAACGTTCGAGAAAGTATGAAGGTTCTGGCTAGAAAAGTCAAAGAAAAAGGCGGTACGGTCTGTTTCGATTGCAATTACCGCCCTTCCTTATGGGAGGGAGGTTACGCTGACGCTAAGCCTCATTATGAGGAAATGCTTTACTTGGCTGATATCGTCATGATGAATGAAAAAGACGCTTTATATATTTTAGGAATGAAGTCAAAAGGCTCCACGAGAGAAGAGCAGCTTAATGAGTTAATTCCTGAAGTGGCTAAAAAATTCAATATTCTATCGATAGCAGGGACACATCGTTCGATCAACAATGATAATACCCATACATTGAGGGGATACATGTACAAGGAAGAAACATTTTACTTTTCCGATATCTTATCATTTTCCGTATATGATAGAATAGGTTCAGGCGATGCATATACCAGCGGAATTTTACATGGCGAAATGCAGGAATATTCCCCTGAAAAGACAGTTCGCTTTGCGGCTGTATCAGGAATGCTGGCGTGTACTGTCGTTGGGGATACTCCTTTGGCAACCGAAAAGGAGATACTCTCGGCAATGGAAGGTAAAATGGAAGATATTAAGAGATAAAAGGCAGGAGATCAGGAATGAATGTGAACAGAAAAAATGGACCGATGTATTTACAGATAAAAGAAATATTGAAGGATCGTATTTTACACGGGGTTTATGCCATCGACACAAACATTCCCTCTGAGCCTCTATTGGAAGAAGAATTTAATGTAAGTAAGGTCACTGTCCGCAATGCAATTAAAGAACTCGTGCAAGAGGGTTATGTTGAAAAGAAAAGCGGCAAAGGCACTAGAGTCATTGCTAATGGTTCGATTGTCAAACTTTCTAAAGGAAAGCGTTTCACAGAGCTATTGGTGGAGGAAGGGCACTTCATGGTAAAAAAAATGTTAAACATAAGCCAAGTTGACCTTTCTTCAGACTCTAAGCTGCATTCTTTATTTGGTGACCACTGCATACGAATCGAACGAATATATTTATTGGATAATGAACCTTATATTTACTTTACACATTATGTTTCACTTGATCTAAACCATGATGAGATAAAAGAGGTCCAAATCAATTCTTTGTACCGCTTTTTGGAAGATCAAAACGTCAAACTTGAAACATTCAGAGATGAGTTTGCCGTTACTATCGCTTCCGATAACATTTGCGAAACACTGAAAATCGAAAACAATAGTCCGGTACTAACAAGGATTCGGATTTCCAGTGATGGGGACGGGAATGTCATGGAATATAGTGAAGGATATTATAACACGGCCAAACAGAACTACATTGTGACTTATAACGAGCCGGTACAATAATCGATTTATTGTATTGGTTCAATTGTAAGCGATTTCTTGAAGGTGGGAAGAACATATGGAGCTATATTTATTAGGAATCACGCTGTTGGCAATCGTCATTGTTATTCTAGGGGTATCATGGTGGAAATGGCATGCATTCATAAGCTTGACTGTAGCCAGTTTATTTTTAGCTGTGTTTTCTGGTCTGCCTATGGACAAAATTGTAGGAGCTTATGAAACCGGTGTCGGAGCTGTACTTGGACATCTTATTGGCATCTTGGCCTTAGGGACCATTTTAGGGAAGATGATGTCCGACTCAGGTGCTGGTATGCAGGTAGCTGACTTCTTCATTCATAAATTCGGCGTGAAAAATCTGCCATGGGCCATGCTTCTTTCTGGTTTCATCATCGGTATTCCGGTATTTTTTGAAGTTGGTTTAGTCATATTGCTTCCTTTGGTCATTTCCATTCGTAAGTCAACCAAAGTGAACATCTTATTAATCGGAATACCAGTGCTTGCCGGATTATCGATCGTGCATGGGCTGGTACCACCGCATCCAGGAGCCATGACAGCAATAGGAATCTATAATGCAAACATGGGCCACGTACTTCTTTACTCCTTGATCATCGCATTCCCGACAGCTGTGATTGCAGGACCTTTATTCGCAAAATGGATTCATAAACGGGTCATTCCTGTTGGGGAACCTGATTTAATCAGAGTGGAAACAAAATCAAATGGATTACCAGGAACAGGAATTTCGTTCTTTATCATCCTTCTGCCTGTATTGTTAATGGTCTTAACTGTCGTGGCGCCTTATCTGCCACTACCGGGTTCCATTGAAAAGTTCTTATTATTTATCGGCAGTCCAGTGATCGCCTTATTAATCTCTTGTTTTGCAGCATACTATTTCTTGGGCTACCGACAAGGTATGGACAAATCACTAATTAAAAAGTTAACGGAAGAATGCTTGTTGCCATTAGCTTCCATAATCCTTATTATCGGTGCGGGTGGCGGATTCAAGCAAATTTTAATTGATAGTGGTGTAGGGACTGCAATCGCTTCCATGTCTGAAGAAATATCATTATCACCAATCGTACTAGCATTCCTGGTGGCCGGATTGATCCGGATTGCCACTGGTTCTGCAACCGTCGCTTTGACCACGGCTGCTGGAATTGTTTCACCGGTCGTTGCCAATATGACTGGTGTTAACTTAGAATTACTTGTTATTGCCACGGGAGCCGGTTCCCTTATGTTTTCCCATGTTAACGACGCCGGTTTCTGGTTAGTGAAAGAATATATGGGATTAACTGTTAAAGAAACATTCAAAACCTGGACAGTCATGGAAACTTTACTTTCTTTTGTGGCATTCGGCCTTGTTTTAATATTGGACATATTCATATAGTCTGTATAAGGAAATTTTGCAATTGCCAAAGTAAGCTTCCGTGAAATGTCATTAGTGACATTTCACGGGGGCTTTTCAATTTGGAAAATATAAAGTGATGGTTCCTTGTTAGTAAATGAAAAGGGATTGAATATCTTTAAGTTAGTCCGATGCAACTGGCCAGTAACATTTTTTCTCGAAGTGGTATCCCAATGACAGGGGTATTTAGTATTATCCAGAATATGTTTGTTTTGCACCTCGAAGATATAAATCCTGACAGAGCCTTTTATATTGAAGGATTGACAGCTTCCCGTTTACATATTCTTTCTGAATATAATCCAACAATTCATTGGCATGATTAGGCTTTTGACGTTTTTCCTGAATATAATGGAGTATTAAAACTTCTATAGTCACACACTCACCTTACTTGACAAGTATTTTTTTCATTAACAATATAACACGGGTATTCAAGTAATTATCATTTTTTGAATATTTTAACTATCGACATTTTTATACAAAAAAAGAAATGGTTTGAGGGAAATGGACAAACTTTTTTCGGCGAATGAGAAAAGAGGTATACCAATTGGTATGAGCTCTTTTTACTCTTAATAACCCTATAATAAACCTGCTTGATGTTTTCAAGATGATCGAATGAATGGGGGGGATGGAAAAATGGTTATAAACGTTGATCTAAATCCAAAAGAAGGTGAAAAAGCCCCTGAGAATTCAAGGGCTGTAAATTCTATTAATGATATAACCCCATGTTCGCACTGAGTTTACAAGGAGCCTACGATCTCACTTCATACTTGGATTTTTTGCTCAGTCAAAGGCGATAAAGATAGTTCTGACGCTTCTTTTTTTATGGAGAATATATATGCTCCCAAACCTAAAATGGCTGCGAAAATCAGCATGGCAATCGATGTACTGAAGTCCCCTCCAGATAAGTCGCGAAGCCAGCCCATAATATAGCTGGAAAAGCCGCCCATGATATTCGTGAATCCTAACAGACCCGCAGCCCGTCCGGCGGTTTGGGGTGTTGAGTATTTTACCATGAGCATATTACTTAGGTGGAATACACCGCCTTGACATCCCATTGCCAGTCCCATACATATCCCGGCCATAATAGGATTGGGAATGAAGACTGCTACTGTTAAAAAGACAGCTGTCAATGAAAATAGAATCGAGGCCATCAAACTTGGACGCCTCGTTTTGTCGGCGAGATAACCGCATGCGACGACAAATCCTAAAGCAAATAGCCAAGACAGGGAAGTAATGCTTGACATCCCTTCCTTTTCAAACCCTATCGCTTCGATAAGATAGGTAGGGAGCCAAATGCTGATGCCGAAAAAAAGGAAAGAACATACGAGCATGCCGAACCAGACTATCCAGAAACGATAATCCTGAGCGAAACTTTTATTCTCAGAAGCATTGCTTTCATTATCTTGGTCATACGATTGGCGAATGAATGCCAATTCTTCCTTACTGACATGGGGGTGCTCTTCAGGTGTATTTCTAGTCATGAAGATGAACATAGGGATATTAATAATTAAGTTGAAGGCTGCAAGCATAAAGAAAGCGGCTTGCCAGTGGAGTAAAGATATTACGAGAACCAATAAAACGGCTCCAATCGCCGGACCTAAATAGTTTCCGGTAAGCCATGATGCCTGGGCCTTACCTAATTCCCGTTTATTAAACCAGTTGGATATGAATTTCCCTGATACAGGTATCATCATCCCCTCACCAAAACCAAGAATGATCCTGCTTAATAAAAACACTTCATATGAATTTGCCAGGCCAGAAGTAATCATGGTAATTGTCCAGACGAATAAACCGGCGATGGCTGTTTTTCGAGCACCTAATTTATCGATGATGAAGCCCCAAAAAAGATTGGACACTCCATAAGCTATGGTGAAAACAAAAGAAAGAAGACCGATTTTTGCATTTTTATCATCGCCTGTTATACCGAGCGCGTTCAAGAATTCTGGATCAGTTTGAATGATGGAAATGCCAACCTTATCAATTTGTCCAAAAAACCAAAAGAAAAAAATGGGAACGGCAATATACAACCATCTTTTTTGCCCATTTAACATAATACCATCTCCTTGTCTATTGTTAGCATTACTTAAAACACTCTTAACAATTACCCGTGAAAATAAGTGAATTACGGTAATTAAGAAATCTACTATTGATGAATTCACTTTAAGGGACCAAATTTCGCCTTTCTTCAAAATACTGACAGATGAATATGCATGATTAGTGTTTTGTTAGGAAAACATGGTTTTACTTTATTAACGATAAAATAAATAGATTTGATTGTCAATTTAATATTTTGATAATTTTTTATTTTTAGAATAAATAAACGGTGGATTATC
>NZ_JBHXAS010000155.1:0-8825 GCF_042727425.1 Peribacillus sp. NPDC060253 | reverse complement strand
TAAAACTGCATGTAATTTTTCGTCTATCGTATATTTAGTCAAAAAAACTGCACCTCCAATTGTTAGATGTTGTCTAACAATTGGGGTGCAGTTCACATAAGAAAGGGCTCTTTTTTCATGCTTTTAAATATGCTCGTCTTTCCGCATACTCACGGCATTGTGAACAAACCGTGATCTTTTTTCTATTTTCATTCAAATAAGTCGTTACATTCTTGGATTTACGCTTGCAAAAGTAACAGGTTTTTTTGAATAACATCTTCACTTAACGATGACTTCGCCGTCCCATTCAAGCATTCCGCCAACCATATTTGCCACTTTATATCCTTGTTCCTGAAGATAATGGCATACATTTTCACTGCGGCGTCCTGAACGGCAGATAAAGATATATTCTTTTTCTTTATCAAAATAGTCAAGATTTGCTGGGATATCATTCATGCGAATATGTTTCGCGCCTTCGATCATTCCTTCTTGCACTTCTTCATCTTCACGAACATCGACAAGTTCCATCGCTTCTCCTGCCTCAAGCTTGGCTTCCACTTCTTCCGTTGTAATGATTTTGATCTCTTCCATAATTAGCACCTCGAATTATCGTTTGATTTATCTTATTCATTATAACAAAATTCCCAGTCAAACATCACATAATGGGTCCATCGCTTTTCAAGCTCGTGAATCCATTCATCATGAAGCATCCCGTTCTGAAATCCGGAGCCAATTCGTGACCCGTATCTAATGATCCCCTTCTCCTATAACATTAAAACGCCAGCTAGTATAAATGGCTGGCGTCTTATTTTGAACTCATGAATCTTTCTTAATGTCTGAAACCTCGCTCATACTGTTTAGGGACCTTCACTTGTTTATTTAAAGTTTTTGATGCTTCCAGAGACCAGTAAGGATTGCGCAGCATCCCTCTGCCCACTGCCACCAAATCCGCTTCTTCATTTCCAATGATTGAATTTGCAAGAATCGGATCGTCTAATCGACCAACAGCAATCACTGGTATGTCCAAAGCTTTTTTAATTTCCCTAGCCAATGGGGTTTGATAGCTAGCATGGGTACCCGGTCTTCCGTCTGCTCCAATAGGACCTTCTCCGCCAGAACTCACATGGAACATATCCACCCCTGCTTCTTTAAAGACTTTTGAAAAGGCAACGCTTTCTTCCAGACCATATCCGCCTTCAACATATTCTTTGGCGGAAATGCGCATGATTAATGGCATGTCAGCAGGCATTTCGCTTTTCACAGCTTTAATCACTTCCATTCCAAATTTAGTCAGGTCCCTTCCATATTCATCTTCACGTTTATTCGTAAGCGGTGATGTGAATTGGTGGATTAAGTATCCGTGTGCACCATGTAATTCAATTACATCAAAACCTGCTTGAACTGCCCTTCTGACTGAAGAACGGAATTTTTCGACCATTTCCTTCACTTCTTCCGTCTCTAAAGCCCTTGGAGTTTTAAACGTTTCGTCAAATGCTATGGCTGATGGGGCTACTGGAGTTTCGGCATCTTGCGCTTTACGGCCTGCATGGGCAATTTGGATACCGATTTTTGCTCCGTATTGATGAACTTCCTTAACGATTTTGGAGAAGGCATCAACTTGATCGTCAGACCATAATCCAAGATCGCCATTCGTAATCCGGCCATCAGGTTCTACATCCGTCATTTCCACTATGATTAACCCAGTGCCGCCAATTGCTCTACTCACATAATGGTGCTGATGCCAATTAGTTGGTATCCCATCTTCTGCTTCGACGGAATATTGGCACATCGGAGGCATGACGATCCTATTTTTCAGTTCAAGTTCTTTTATGTGATAAGGCGAAAATAAATCTTTCATGTTTTTTGTCTCCTTTAATTTATAATGCATGCACATGCATTTATATCATCTCGATAATATTGTGTCAACTAATCAGATTCTCCTTAACAGACGATTGCCTTCATTGTAAACGCTATCGTCTGTTGGTACACATTCTTTAATATGTGGTATATTTAAAAGAAGTAAGCAGAGGAAGGCGAATATAAATGTCCAGTGAACAAACCCTTTTAAATACATGGCTATCCTTTACACGTATTCATGCCGAGCTCGCCAATGAGCTTGATCGAATGCTGCAAACAAGGCACCAAACGGCTTTGAATGAGTTTTATGTTTTATTATTTCTATCAGAAACACCAGAAAAAAAACTGAGGCTGCTGGAATTGCAACAGTTAGTCGGGTTAAGTCAAAGTGCGATGTCAAGACTTTCTGTTAGAATGGAAAATAAAAGCTGCGGTGTCATTCAAAGGCTTGGATATGAAGACGACCGTCGCGGTGTGTGTGCGACCATAACGGACCTTGGTGAGATAAGACTTCAAGAAATCCTTGCCACCGTTAATGAAACACTTGAAAAGTCTTTAAATATTAATGACATTGACACAGCATTGAAATTATTCGTCCATGCAAAAAAGCGGACCACAGAAGAATGATTGAAGCGATTGCGATAGCTTATATGGAATTGTTCTCTATTCAAATTGATATTTGGGCAGGCATCCCAAAAAAGGAGAAAGACGAATGCTCTCGTCTCTCTCCTTCATTTATCTATTAAAAGTCAAAATTATCAGGGTCTGGTCCAACTCGATGATCCTGATTCAATCCATCAATTTGGTTCATTTCTTCTTTCGTCAATTCGAAATCGAATACAGATGAATTTTCTGCAATACGATGTTCTTTCGTGGATTTAGGAATCGTTACAGTCCCATTTTGTAAATCCCAGCGTAAAATGATCTGTGCGACGGATTTACCATGTTTAGCCCCAATCGCTTGTAATGTTTCATTATCCAGTAATTGTCCTTGCATCAAAGGAGACCAAGCCTCAAGTTGTATGCCTTGTTCCTTACAAAATGCTTGTACTTCTTTTTGAGTTAAACGCGGATGATATTCCACTTGATTGACCATCGGCTTCACTTTTGCATCTTCCATTACATCTTTAAGATGATGAATTTGGAAATTGCTCACTCCGATCGCTTTTACTTTTCCTTCTTTATAAAGAGTTTCCAGCGCGCTCCAAGCTTCTTTATATTTTCCTTCCACTGGCCAATGGATAAGATATAGATCCAAGTACTCCAAGCCAAGTTTCTTTAAGCTTTTTTCGTAAGCCGCGATAGTCGATTCATACCCTAAATCGGCATTCCAGACTTTTGATGTTACGAATAAATCTTCCCTGGAGATTCCAGCTTCCTTTAAACCCTCACGGATCCCTTGTCCAACCCCTTCTTCATTTCCATAAATGGCTGCCGTATCAATACTGCGATAACCATGTTTAATCGCCACTTTAACCGCATTTACCAACTCAGGACCTTCTTCCACTTTAAAAACGCCCAATCCGAACCAAGGCATTTTAACACCATTATGCAACGTTGTTGTATCTTGTAAATTTGTTACCATTATCCATCTACCTCCTGTTTTTTCTTCATTGTTTTTATAGACTGTAATGCGCTTAAGTATCAGTATCATTACATCCCTTCAAGGAATCTTCCCCATTCGCTGAAGGGATGTAATGATACTTGGTTTATGATACTCTTTCACGCATTTCAAGGAATGAAACATGCCATTCTAACATGCATCACTTTTTCAATCTTATGCTAGTTTTTCCGTTCGCTTGGTTTTGTCTTTACTTTCCAAGACCCGGCTCCAACCTGTTAAAATCACTGCAACAAAAACCATGACTCCACCTATCCAAGCTGTATGGATTAGTCCGATTGAATCCGTAATCACCCCTCCTAAGTATGCACCAATGGCAATCCCTGCATTGAAGGCTGCAATATTGATGGCAGAAGCCACGTCCACTGCACTTGGTACGAAACGTTCCGCTAACATGACAACGTAGACTTGTAGCCCTGGAACATTCATGAATGCGAACAATCCCATTAAAATGATCGTAATTAAACCAGCAATCTTAAACGGCGCCGTGAAAGACAAGACCACCAGTACAATAGCCTGTATTAGGAACATATAAAATAAGGCATGAATAGGATTGCGATTGGCCAATTTCCCTCCAAGGGTATTTCCAATTGCTATGGCTACTCCATATACTAGCAAAATTAAGGCAACAGTTCCTTCTTTAAACCCTGTCACTTCCTGTAGTAAAGGAGACAAGTATGTGAAAACGACGAATGTACCGCCATAGCCTAACGCTGTAATGATGAACACTAGCAGCAACCGGCCATTTGTCACTAATTTAACCTGATCACGGAACGTGGTCCGTGTAGCTTTTCTTAAATCGGATGGGACCATTATGCTGTTCCCGATGAAAGCAATCAGGCCGATTGCCACAATGATGATAAAAGCAAATCTCCAGCCGAATTGTTGACCGATGAAGGTTCCAAAAGGAACTCCGGTCACCGTTGCCACCGTCAGACCCGTAAACATGATGGCGATGGCACTCGCCCTGCGGTTTTCAGGGACCAGATCAGCTGCAATCGTCGCACCTATTGACATGAAGATACCGTGGGCAAGCGCTGAAATGACACGGGCGATCAATAGTACACTGATCGTGGTCGCAGAAGCCGCTAATGCATTACCGGCAATGAACACGACCATTATCCAAAGCAATAAAGTCTTCCGCGACATATTCGATGTCAGGGATGTCAGGATAGGTGCCCCGAACATGACCCCTAAAGCATATAAGGATACCGTCAATCCGGCCGTCGTGACTGTAATGTGTAAATCCTTTGAAATGAGTGGTAATAATCCCACGCTGATGAACTCTGTTGTTCCAATCGCAAAGGCACTGATTGCTAAAGCCAGCAATGCCCATGTACTTCTATTTTTATTTGAAGTCATATTCACTTCTCCTTTTCGTCTTTTTGTACTATTATTGAAATTGCCTAAAGCAACTTTTTAATAAATGGTACAGTGGAATTTGGTGTGCAAATGTTATTATGAGATATAATAGAAATAAATAATAGTACGTACTTTATAGTGATATAGGTACCTTTTAGTTCCTATAAAATAAGGAGAGTATGCAAATCATGCAAAAAAAGAAGTACAATATATCAGTTGAAGCGACCCTGGAAGTGTTGGGCGGGAAGTGGAAATGTGTAATCCTCTGCCATCTGACCCACGGAAAAAAGCGGACAAGTGAATTAAAGCGTCTTATGCCAAACATCACTCAAAAAATGCTGACCCAACAATTGCGGGAATTGGAAAAAGACGAAGTCATCAATCGGATCGTATACAACCAAGTCCCTCCAAAAGTAGAATATGAACTAAGTGAGTATGGACAAAGCCTGGAAAGTATCCTATCCGCGCTATGTACGTGGGGGGAAAATCACATAACAAGGGTGTATGGTGATAAGTTTTCCGTTCTCGAGGAAAGTGTATTAAATGATCAATTGAAGTAATCCGCCACAAATACAAAAAAGATTAGCTCAAAATGACTAATCTTTTTTTGTTTATAAATCTTCTATTTTAGCTAATGTATACAAAGAGAAAATACTCATTCAAAAGTTGTGGATATTAACCTTTGGAAATATTTTTTTCCATGAGTTTCGTGTTTTATAAGAACTTTTATTAACCCCTTCGTTTTTGGTATAATATGTAATATACTTATGAATCCAACTAACTTGACCAACAAGTACAGTGTTGATCATTTAAATTTTATATTTTATTTATGAATGAGTATAATGGTGAAACCAAGGGGTGACAAATGAGGGTCTTATTAGAATTGATACGCATCATATTGATATTCGGGATAGCCGGAGCAATCATTTCTGCCATTTTAAACGGCATATATACCAACATAGGAGTTAACACGAAACAGTATGGTTGGCTGGGTTCGGTTGCGGTGCTTATTTTATTATTTGTCTGGTATAGAAATAAACTTCAGTTTAGAGGCTGGTATGCCGGAAAAGGACAGGAAAGACTCCCCAAAGTGGCCTCACAAATACTCATCATGTGTTCACTTTTATTGTTATGTGCCCCACCCCTTTTAAGCGTGTTACAGATGGTTCTTCAATAATCGGGATTATATATCAAGTATAGGGCAGGAGTGAACGATTTGCGGAATTTGTTTAATATTGTGGTTCTCATACTCCTACTCAGTGGGTTTTGGTACGGATATGGTAAAGACATTCAGGAGTCCGGGGTCAAGGCAGGAGTAGGTTCCTTCGTGTCCGATGTTCGTTCTTTCATAAATGGGCCAGAGGTTTCTACTGCCCTGGAAAAGGTGAATACTGGTGTCAACAACCTAATCGGTTCACTAACGGAAAAATTGGATTCGGTTTCTGAAAAAGAACGGCAAGAAAAAGTGAAAAAACCAACACTGGAAGCACCTGCCGAGGCGTCCTTTTCAGTCCGTAATATCGAAATCGGTGACACGAAGGATGCCGTGGAAAAACTGGCTGGTGAAGCAAAGCGGCATACGCAGAATGAATATGGCGTAGACTGGTTCGCCTATCACGAAAATTATCAAAATTTCTTCATGGTTGCCTACGATACTAACGATAAAGTCGTTGGTTTATATACGAATCAAGATTTAATTTCCTCAAAGGAAGGCATTAAACGCGGCACCCCTAAAGAAGTCGTAACCGAAAAAATGGGGGAGCCTGTAACTAAGCTGCTTAAAGGGAACGTCTATTACCAGATTCGAAGTGATGGCGAATACGATATGTTTGAAATGGATAACAGCTATGTGACCATTTTTTATGACAAACACGAGAAAAACACAGTCACATCGATCCAAATCATCGACACAAAACTTGAAAAGCAAAAAATTGGCTATTTTGCAGAGGCCAGCCCAGAGTTAGAGAAGGGCTTTGAATATCAATTATTCGATTTGACCAATGCATCAAGGGTCAACCATGATCTCTCCGTACTTTCATGGGATAAACAAGTGAAGGTCACTGCACAGGATCACAGTGAAGATATGGCTGTGAACCAATACTTCAACCATACAAATCTTGAAGGAGAATCTCCCTTTGATCGGATGGAAGATGACCAAATCAAATTTCGAATGGCTGGGGAAAACCTGGCGTCCGGGCAGAACAGCAGTATCTTTGCCCATGAAGGTTTAATGAATTCCATCGGACACAGGGAAAACAAGTTACAGAAAGATTTTGAATCGCTCGGGGTCGGTGTTGCCTTCGATGATGAAGAAAAACCTTATTATACGGAGAACTATTTGAGGAAGTAAACGAAAAGGGCTGTGCATGGGGAAACCCAGCACAGCTTTTTTCCAACATGGATATAAACAAGGGCATCCATCTAGAAAAATGGATGCCCTTGTTTTTAAAGTATATTACCAAACGAATAATCCAACGACCATGGCACTTAACAAGGAAACAGCCATCCCGCTAACCAACAGCTTCCAAACATTCCTACCGATAATGTTCGATTTCTCATCATTAAGGATGGAATTGAATGTTCCATAAATCATGCCTACTGTACTGAAGTTGGCAAATGACGTCAGATAAGTGACAGCAACAGCTACTGTATGCGGAGGTAGTGTACTGATTTTATCCTTTAAATCAAGCAAGGCAACGAACTCATTCGTGGCAAGCTTGATTCCCATTAATTGAGCGACATACATGGCATCATGTCCAGTTAATCCAAGCAGGAATGCAAATGGACTAAAAATCACAGAGAAGATTTTTTGAATGGTCAGGCCATCCACAAAGAAACCGAATATCCCATTCAAGCTTGCTGTTAACGCCACATAACCGATAACCATTGCCATGATGACGAAAACCATCTTGGCTCCCACCAGCATGCTGTTAGAAATGGTGGAAAAGAAATCTTTACGTTCCTCTTTAGCAGGAACATAAACGACGTCTTCCTCTTTACTTACATCTACTGGGTTTAACATGTTAGCAATCAGCAAGGCATTTAAGCAGTTCAAGGGTATCGCCACAAAAACATAGGTTGCCGGTACCATGGTAAGGTAGGCCCCAATAATGGAACCACTGATGCTGCTCATGCTCATGATTCCAAATGTCAATAACCGCTGATCTTTAATCGCAGCGAGTTGAATCCGGAGAACGGCAAGTGCCTCGGTATTCCCAAGGAACATCATCTGGATGGAAAAGAAACTCTCAAGTTTCGGCAAACCGGACACTTTGGAGATGAGCCATCCCACTTTATCAATGATCCAGGTAAGGATACCGAAATACGATAAAACATCAAAAAACGTGATAATGAAAATAATTGGCATCAAAGCGCTGAAAAAGAAATCCACTTGTTCATTTGCCATTAAAGATGGAAAGACAAAAGAAATCCCTTCATTTGCACATGCAATCAACCAGGTGAAGAAAGAAGCGATCAGATTAATAACCCATCCACCTATTTTAGTCGATAACATGAACCAAGTGATAAGCAATTCTACAACAAGCAAAGTAAGAATGGCTTTCCACTTAACGTTCCTTTTATTTGGCGAACAAAGGTAAACGATGCCCATTACAACGATAACACCGAGTATATTCAATAAAAAATACATGTTTTCAACCCCTTTGATTTATCATTTCCCATTCATTTTCTTTATATAAAAAAGCCCTTATCTTTTTACACTTTCAGCCGCAGGAAGAAAGTGTGAAAAGATAAGAGCTTTCATTAAAACACGGTATCGCGGATCAAGCTTTTATTAAGCAAACCAACATATACCTGTTCATCTCTTCTATTTTCATACTTCCTTGTAGTCCGGCATTATTTTCGGCTGCCAGGTAGAAACTATCAGACCATTGTCACTGATATTATACAAGGATATTTTCAAAATGAATTGATTAGGAAAGATACATTTTAAAACAGTTTATTTTCAATTACAATACGTTTCGTAATTGTTATATTAATATAAATA
>NZ_JBHXAS010000154.1:0-8935 GCF_042727425.1 Peribacillus sp. NPDC060253 | reverse complement strand
TAATAAAATATTATACTAAAAATGTGATTCTGTAAATATTTATTCTCGTCCCTTGTTAGAAATAATCTTTAAACATGTCTGAATATTCTGCATTAACGACTATTATACCCGTAATTTTACATCCCAATTTTATTCATATGAAATTATATGGATATATAATTTATCACGAATTTGACATCCCCTCATTTGATGAAAAAAAGCTATTTTTCCAACATACCAAGTAACAGATATCTTACTTTTTCCCTTTTGGTGAATTTTATATAAGATGCAGGTTTCACTTTTTCTAATTGAATGGGAGTAATAAAATGAGAATGGTTTTTCACTACCCCATTCGGTTCTATTAGAATGATTTCACCAACTGCCGGTCCCTTTATGATTTCTTGCTTTCCTTCTGCTTTAAGCCCTTTTGTAATATAGTGTTTATCCACAAAGCCTTTTTTAGTCAATTTATAGACATGTGGCTGTTTTTTTGGATGGACTGCTTCTTCTGGAATGGAGGGTACACCAGCTTTCTCATTGGTTATTACTGCAAGGTTGACCTTTGATCCAACCAACAAAGGTTCCGTTTCTTCACCCTCCGGTTCAATCATGGCCTGAAATGGAAATCTGCTTTCTTTTTTTAATGATGGCTCTTCTGTAGGATAAGAATGTATACGACCTATTGTTCCATTCAATGACTTTTTTAAATCAGGGGAACTTGCTATTATAGTCATGCCCACTTCAGCCTTTTTCATTTCTTCTTCAGAGAAATCCCCTTCAATTGCCATATTTGTTGAAACAATGGATACAATGGGATTGTTCAGGTTTTTATTGATATTTTTAACAACACCATCTGCTTCACTGGCCGTCTCAACCGCGTTGGTTTGCTCCTCGATTGAGCTTAATTGAGCATCATACATTTTCACTTTTTCATTCAAGCTGCTTTTTTCTAGTTCTTGCTTGTACATTTCTTGCTCAATGTTACTTTTGATAAGATCTGTAGAACTTGTAGTTACATCAATATTCAAGTTCTTTTCTACCGAGTCATCGATGACCGCCTTATCAGGATTGCTGTTCAGGGTTCCTTGATAAGTCCTCAACTTCCCTATGTATTCATCAATTCCTGCAATCTCTCCTTCAGCAGCTGTTTTCTCCGCTTCTAAATTCGCTTTAAGCGCATCAAGTTCGGCTGTCGTATACTCGAATAACGGAGTGCCAGCCGCTACCTCATCTCCCTCTTTTACAAGAAATTTTTTAAAGTCGTTTTTCTTGGCATCGAAATAGATATCATACTCTTCTACAGGTTTAACTACCCCTTTTATTTGGATGGTATCCCTAATTGTATCTTTTTTTACTTTAGTCCAGTTTTCCACGAAAACAGTTCGTTCCACTTTGCTTTCTTTCTGCTCAATAAGGTATAAGTTAACGGTTATTAATGTAATCGAAGCAACAGATACTGCCGCTATTTTCCATTTCGCCCTCATTCTTTTCACCCGCCTTATACAAATACGCCCACTTGGATATATGCTAAAAAGGCTTTAACAAACCACGTGGCCAAATAGAATAGAACAGTCATTGATAGGACCAAATATTTATTTCGTTCTGTAAATTCCTTTAAATAGAAATATTGCAGGACAATAATAAGAAATTGAAAAATGGTGATTTCGCTGAAAAAATGAATAAAGTAATCACTTCTTAGAAAATACTGACTGATGACACCCAACGAAAAAGGGTTAGCATCGTTTCCGATATCCATTAATACGAATAGAGGAAGCAGCAATATTTTCTCCAATAATTGCAAACCAAAAATGATCATTTGAACGATTACTAATTTTATGTATGGGATATCCGTAACAATCCAAAAGAATAGAGAAGATAAAAATATATATATAGAAGGATAAAATAGACCTGCTAAAATATTACCGCAAACTATCAGCAACTTTCCCGCTTCAAATTCATCAGCAGTCATCTTTGTGATTTCTTTGGAAAATGACTCAGAGCCAATGCCGAAATATCCTCCAATTGCAAAAACTATAACACTAAGAAAATATAATAATAGTAGTTTCCATCCAAGCCGTGTGACCGCTTCTGCATTTTGCAGCTGGTAACGACTCCTATGGGGCTCTAAAATGCCCTTTAACAATCTGACCTGGTACACCATATGTGTTCCTCCTGCAAAAAATGATATATCATTCTATATTTTATCTTATTTTGGAAGCAAATGCAGAAATAAGGAATGAATGAAACAAAAAAAACACATATCACTTACCTTAATATTTAATACTCTCTTCTCTAATTCGGCGTTAATACCGATAAATGATGACCGAGGACTTTAATCCGGGTAGGTGTTTGGCTATAGATCTCTCCATCCATATCTACATCAAGCGGCATATTAGTTTCAACGGTCAGAGTATCAGCCTGTAAATATGTCACCCCTGACTCCGATCTCAGTTTTTCAGTCCACGAACGTTTCATAGCTATTATTTCTAAAAATGCACTAAGGTTTGCTTTTTCTAAGATGGCAATGTCAAGCAGCCCATCGTCAGGACTAACCATGGGAAATGGCAATAAATTAGTACCAATATAACATCCATTCAAGACCAAAATCATGATTGCTTCACCTTCAATCATATTTCCATCATATTGGAGCTTAAAGGGAAACGGGTTATTATCTCCAATCGTCCTAACCGCACTTAATAAATATCCGATCTTTCCGAACTTATTTTTTTCCTGCTCATCAATATTGCTTGATGCGTCAGAAATAAGTCCAATACCCCAAAAATTCGAAAAATAGTCATCATCGGCCTGCCCTATGTCAATTGAACGAACCTTGCCATTTACAAGTGCTTCCGAGGCTTGACGAACATTTTGTGGAATCTTTAATGTCCTGGAGAAGTCATTGCACGTCCCTCCAGGTAAAACCCCAAACAGCGGCCTCTTTCCAAGTGGTGAAAGACCATTAACACACTCATGAACGGTTCCATCTCCTCCCAATACAAAAACAACATCCATGTCTTCCCCATATTCCGAGCAGAAACGACTTGCATCGCCTTTTTCCTTCGTTTGCAGAATAAGGAACTCATCAATATGAGGAGCTATAACCGGAAGACACTGCTCGAGATTTCTTTCGAGTTTATCATTCCCGGCTTTTTTATTGTAAATCAGCATTCCTTTTTTCCATCTCATGACGTAGCCTCCATATTCAAAGCAAGAATTGTCTTCTTTATAATTACCTTTTCCTAAAGGCTACCTGTTGAAACTCAATCTTATATTCGAAAATTCAGAATTAAAATTCCACAAAGTATCCACATAAAAAAGAGGCTATACGCCCCTTTCCGTAAAGCCTTCATAATTTCATCAAATAATCCTTCATCGTTAAGATAAGCTTTGAACAAAGGGGACTTCGTTTTTCATTTTTTTCCAAAAACAACAAAAGACTTTCCAGGATAATCGAATTTGGTTTAGCTTTAGGAAACTCTTCTTGAATCGCCTTTAAAGCTTCCGTATTTTTACTTGTTTCCATTCCCTCTTCTTTACGCGTTTCCACTTCCAACATCCTGCCGATGATCGAATTGATTTCCTCTTTAGGGCTCAGTTCCCGCAAAGAGCATTCTGGTAATGGAAATTGCTTCAATAATGGATCTTCCTTGTTTTGCAGGCTTACGATAATCGAATCCATCCGGTTCAAGATGAAGTTAGGTAACAATTCCACTTCGTAGGCATCTTTTTTTCTGATTAACATTCCGATATATCCTTTGAAAAGGGAATCTAATATGATCGTGCTATCAGGCAAAAGCTCAGCCGAGAGATCTGGATATAACTCAATGATTTTACGCTTGCACCAAATCAGGCCCTCTTCATGGATATAATGTAAAAAACTATCCAATTCTTTGCTGATATGAACCATTTGTTCCTGCATCAGCATTTGAATGAAGTTGGTATTTCCTGTCACATGTTCAATATGAACAGTGATTTGCCTTAAAAACTTGTCTTTACTTGATAAAGAATCATCAAGCTCCAGATCGAGCAAAGAGTCCGTCAACGCCTCATAAAAATTTTTAAAAATAGAGACGAGCAACTCTTCCTTCGATTTAAAGTAATTATAAAAAGATCCCTTTGCTATCCCGCACTTTTCAGCAATTTCCTGAACGGAAGTAGCATGATAGCCTTTCTCCGCGAAAAGTTCAACAGACTTATCTATAATCATTTTATGTTTTTCATTCATCAAATTCATCCTATCCCATAAATATTATCCACTTATGACCACTCAGTCATCTCATCCATATTGTATCCCAAAACCCTTGAAATCACAACGATAAAACTAACAGTTATTATCTATTGCAATCATAATACTTATACTATATATTTGAGTCTATGACCGACTAGTCACAATATAAGTATGGAGGGTAATAGTTTGAATTCTATAATTAAATTTTCTTTGAAAAATAAACTGGCAATCTGGCTGCTTACAATCATCATCGTTGCAGCGGGTTTATATTCTGGTTTAAACATGAAGCAAGAAACCATTCCCAATATCTCAACTCCTTTAATAAGCATTTCCACCGTATACCCTGGAGCTGCACCTGAAGAAGTAGCAGATAAACTCACAGAACAGATTGAACAGAAAGTCACAAATTTATCAGGAGTCGAATTAGTCAGTTCGTCTTCCATGGCCAATGTTTCTTCCATCCAATTACAATATAATTATGATACGGATATGGACGACGCTGTAAAAGAAGTGAAAGAAGCATTAGAGAAATTAGAACTACCTGATGGAGTGGATGACCCAAGCGTATCTAAATTGGAATTAAACGCTTTTCCAGTTGTCGCACTCAGTGTAACAGATAAGGATTCTGATTTGCCTGCCCTGACAAAAAACGTCGAAGAGGTGTTAGTACCTAAACTTGAAGGGATTGACGGTGTAACATCCGTTTCAATTTCCGGACAACAAGTAAATGAAGGCAGCCTTGTATTCAATGAAGATAAGATGGCGCAATACGGACTCGACGAAGAGACTGTGAAGAAGGTAATCCAAGCTGCTAACGTCAAAATGCCACTAGGCATATATAACTTTGAAGATAAAGAAAAAACGATCGTTGTTGATGGAAACATCTCCACATTAAAAGACCTGAAAAATATTAAAATACCTTTAACGGGTGGTTCAAAAACAGAAACACCAACTCAAGGTGCACCTGATACAAATCAAGTATCTCCTGGACTGGCACCAAATACTGTCCAACCACAAAATGTTAAATTATCAGACATTGCCGAAGTTAAAATCACCGGTAAGGCTGAATCTATCTCAAGAACAAACGGCAGCGAATCGATCGGACTCCAGGTTACAAGATCGCCTGATGCCGATACGGTTGCAATCGTAGACGAAGTAAAAGAAGAAGTTTCGAATTTCAAAGAAGATTTCAAAGGCGTAAGCGTACATACTACGCTTGATCAAGCCAAACCGATTAAAGATTCTGTAGAAACGATGATCAGTAAGGCAATTTTCGGCTGTCTGTTTGCCGTCATTGTTATCATGCTTTTCCTAAGGAACTTTAAAACGACTCTAATTTCTGTCATTTCAATTCCATTATCTTTATTAGCAGCCCTTTTGGTGCTCAAACAATTGGACATCTCATTAAATGTCATGACACTAGGTGCAATGACAGTTGCCATTGGCCGAGTCGTTGATGACTCGATTGTCGTAATTGAAAATATCTATAGAAGAATGGCCTTAAAAGGCGAACAATTAAAAGGCGGCGAATTAATACGCTCTGCCACTAAGGAAATGTTCATCCCTATTCTATCATCAACAATCGTTACTGTAGCCGTTTACTTGCCTTTAGCGAGCGTTACGGGAGCAGTTGGGGAACTATTCATGCCATTCGCATTAACAATGGTGTTTGCCTTAGTTGCATCATTAATCATTGCCATCACTCTTGTTCCAGCCATGGCAGACTCTTTATTTAAAAATGGACTATCTGAAAAAGAATTAAAATCACATGAAGAAAAGCCAAGCAAACTATCTCTATTCTACCGAAAAGCGCTGGATTGGTCATTAAACCATAAGTTAATAACTTTTGGTACGGCCATTGTATTATTAGTCGGCAGCTTATTCCTAATTCCAAGTATCGGTGTCAGCTTCATGCCTGCAGATGAAGAAAAAACGATCATCGTTACTTACACTCCAGCACCAGGTGAACTAAAAGAGGATATTGAAAAACAAACCGAAAAAGTAGAAAAATATTTCATGGATAAAGATGATGTGGAGACCGTTCAATACACACTAGGGGAAAACATGATGTCCGGCATGATGGGCGGCTCGGGTAACTCGGCTCTCTTCTATGTAATCTATGATGAAGACACTGAAAACTTCGGGGACAAGAAAGAAAAGATCATAAAAGATTTAACTAGCCTTGATACACCCGGAACATGGAAACAACAAGAATTCACATCAACATCAAGTAATGAAACCACCCTTTATGTTTATGGAAATACACAAAAAGATATTGAACCGGTAATCGATGATATTCAGAATATCATGAAGAAAAACAAAGACTTAAAAGATGTTGATACGAGTCTTTCCGATGCGTATGAGCAATATACACTAGTGGCGGACCAGCAAAAGCTTAGTGATCTTGGACTAACAGCTGCACAAATTGGTATGTCCATTGCAAATTCGAACAAAGATGATGCTCTAACTACAATTAAGAAAGATGGAGAAGAAGTCAAAGTATATGTCGAGACAGAAGAAACGACATTTGAAGATAAAAAAGATCTTGAGAATACGAAGATCACCTCTCCAATGGGTATGGAAATACCATTAAAAGAGCTTGTGAAAATCGAAGAAGGAAAGACGTCCGACACAATAAGCCGTCGCGATGGGAAAATTTATGCCGACGTGTCTGCAACAATCAAATCGGATGATGTAGCAGCAGTAACAGCTAAGGTACAAAAGGAAGTTGATAAATTAGACCTTCCTGCAAGTGTTTCCGTTGACTATGGTGGAGTAACCGAAGACATTCAAGAATCATTCACTCAACTTGGCATCGCTATGTTAGCAGCAATTGCTATCGTGTACTTTGTCCTTGTCGTCACTTTCCATGGCGGTCTAGCACCAATCGCCATTCTATTCTCCTTACCATTTACGGTAATCGGGGCATTAGCAGGATTATTCATTGCAGGTGAGACCATCAGCGTGTCGGCTATGATGGGTGTCCTCATGCTTATTGGTATCGTTGTAACCAATGCCATCGTATTAGTGGACCGTGTAATCAAAAATGAAGACTCGGGCTTATCTACTCGTGAGGCATTACTGGAGGCAGGATCAACACGACTGCGTCCAATCTTGATGACCGCCCTTGCCACAGTCGGTGCTTTAATACCACTGGCCATCGGTGCAGAAGGCAGCGGATTAATTTCACAAGGTTTGGGAATAACAGTTATCGGAGGACTAGTGAGTTCTACACTGCTTACACTTGTCATAGTACCGGTAGTTTATGAAGTAATCATGAAAATAGGCAAAAAGAAGAAAAAAACAGCTAAATAAGAATGGAGGGCATCCCTATTATGGGATGCCCTCTCTCTTTTCTTGATCAAATGACTCGAAGCTTGCCTCATCAACTCATCCATATGAATGAGTATATAAGCTAAATACAGCCCATTTCAAGGCTTAACTACCTCCTGCTCCCCTAATGGCTTCATCTCTCAGCTTCCTTCTTAGACGGACCCCTATGGACTAAATTAGTTTGTTTATAGGAACAAAAAAAAGAAAGACTCCGTCTTCCTTTTTAGCTTCTATAGGTTAATGTTTAGTGAAAGTTTGATCTATCGCATTTTCAAGATCCAGCGATTTTTCTTTTAAATAACGCTTCGTTACGTTTAAATCTTTATGACCGGCAAGCTTTGATATTGTTTGTATATCTATTCCATTATCCACTAGCCTTTGGCAAAATGTATGACGCAATTTATGTGGGTGCACATTGTATTTTTTCAATATATATTGAACTGACCTCGGTGTAATCCTTTGATTATAACTTGAAATGAACAGCGGGTCTGCTTTTTCTTTTAAAGAATAAAGATAATTTTTCACATGTTGGATAGCCGATAATGTAAGGGGAACGTTCCTATCAATTTCACCTTTTGCGTTCCTGACAACAATATAATTTTTCTCTGTATCCATGATGACGTCCCGACCATTCAAGTCACATAATTCAGATACACGAATTCCAGTATGTAACAACAGGTATACGATGGCAATGTTCCTTAGATTTCCCTCTGCTTCTATATCTCTTAACAGGATTTCCTGCTCTTTTATACTTAAAGTTTCAGGCACCTCATGCTTCTGCTCTTTTATCTTACGTTCAACAGTAAGCATTATTTGTGGCGTACCCAAAAATTTAAAGAATACATTTAGAGCGATATAGTGTTTTTCAATTGTCCCTGGACTTTTCTTGCAATTTTCTAAATTGTCAAGATAGTCTTGAACATCTTCAGATTGGATTTCCAACAATATCTTTTGTGTCTGATCACAAAACTGTGAAAGAACACCAGTATAGGTTTTGATCGTATTATCTGATTTGCCTTGGTCTCTCAACCATTCAGCAAACGAAAAAATCATTTCTTCTTTAGCAGAGGTATCCATCGGCTATTCCCCCAATGACAGTTTCAGAACTAAGTTAAGTTTAACATATATCCCTAAAGAAACGAAGCAATCTGTCCATATGTCTTATACAGATATGATGATACATTTATAGTATGTCCTATCCTATACACTATCTTATACTACCTCTAACATTCTTTATATGAGTCTTATCGGTTTCTTCCTTTTAGTTGGTTTCAATCAAGAATTCAGAAGGAATCAAACGACAAAAAAAGACCAGCCGGATGGCTGATCTTTAAAATGGCTTGGCGGCGTCCTACTCTCACAGGGGGAAACCCCCAACTACCATCGGCGCTGAAG
>NZ_JBHXAS010000153.1:0-8940 GCF_042727425.1 Peribacillus sp. NPDC060253 | reverse complement strand
AGCAGCTTGGGCTATCAAACCCCACAAGCCATTGAAGATTTAATTAGGAATACAGCTTAAGATTTAACTTTTTTGTGTCCAAAATATTGACTCAAATCCAGTATATTAAATTTCTTTTGTGTACATAAATCATGCACATAAATTGGTTAACTAAACAAACAAGAAAGTGCTGGAAAGAACATGAATGGGGCAGCAGGCAAGGAGGAGTAACAGATAGAACTAAAACATTGTAAGCGAGTTAAAAAGGTATCGGAATGGGAGACCCATTCCGATACCTTTTTAGGTTGTTTTGGCAATCTCATCTATGTCAGCACACATAATCGTATCGACTTTATTCATCATGAAGCTGACGGTTATTCAAGATTTTGATGCCAGCAATCGTTTTCTACGATTGCATCAACTCTTCCAATGATTTTAAATTATTTTCATATTCAGTAATATTAGAAGCTGGTTACCCAATACCTATGTAAACATCACCAGTTATTGTTTCTTCCATGGAACTAAATTCTGCCGCTTAGGCTACCGTTAAGTTGGGAGTTGCCGGATTTAGGCGCATTGATGTGCTGGTTAACAACTCAGGTAATCCTATAGCGGCCAATTCGAGAAATAAATTATAATAAATAATTGTTAATATTGTTACGTGATTTTCCTATTCATCTGATGAAAAATTTGTAAATTTTCCCTGAATTTCTTTTAAAAATATTTCAGCAGCAGCGGAAAAAACCTGATGTTTTTTCCAAACAATGTTTAAGCCAGATTCAAGTCTTGGCTCTAGCGGTCTAAAACAAAGGTTACTATCACTAGACGTATTTACTATTTTATCAAGGGTTATTGCATAACCAATACCCTCTTCAACCATGATTGCAGCATTATATGCAAGATTGTATGTAGTCACGACGTTTAAAATGTCAAAATTTTCACCAAACCAATCCGCAAATTCATTTTTAGACAATGTCTTTTTCATAGCCTGCCGTGAACAGATTAGCGGAAAATTTAATAAATCCAGTGCTTGAATGGTATCTTTGAAAGCAAGAGGACTGTCTTTCCTCATAACAACGCCCCAAACATCTTTGGTTGGGATATTGATATAATTGTATTTGGATAAATCAGCTGGTTCAATTAAAATACCAAAATCAAGCAATCCTTTGTCAAGTCGTTCAGTCACATCGTCTTCGTTTCCGCTGTACAGGTGATACCGTATATTTGGATAACGTAATTGTAAATCTTTTACTACCCGTGCAATCAGTCTCATGGCGTCCGTTTCCCCACCACCTACATAAACGTCACCACTTATTGTTTCTTCCATAGAACTAAATTCTACACCTAATTTATCAACCATATCAACGATTTCTTCTGCTCTCTTTCGGAGGAGCATTCCTTCATCTGTGAGAATGATACTGTGACTACTGCGAATAAATAGTTTTTTTCCTAACTCTTGTTCAAGATCTTTTAATTGTCTTGACAAGGTTGGCTGTGTCACATGCAAAAAATTAGCAGCACCTGTAATGCTTCCTTCTCTTGCAACAGTAAGAAAATATCGCAAAACTCTAAATTCCATCTATCACGCCTCCTTTTTATTATTTTAGTATATACGCTTCAGAAATGCTTAACAAGCATGTCTTGATATGTGATATAAGTATTTGTTATAAACGAAAGGCACAGCTAAAATAAATTGTATAGAGTAAAGAAAGGATGATGTTATCTATTATGTCTACTAATTAAGATAAAGTTGTTGTAATAATGGGTATATCAAGTGGAATTGGTAATGCAACCAATAAGAAACAAGGAGAATAAGGAGCAAAAATAGTCATTGCCGCTCGTCATGGAGTTCAATTGAAAGCGCTTATTACAAGCTTGAGTCCTTCTTCAAAGAAAATCTCAAGAAAAAATAGGGCTTGTGTTGGAAGATCGTAATGAGCTTTACGTGCTAATGGTATTTTTGAGTGAAACCACTGTGTGAATCCCGTATATCTTGTCGGGATTCATATTTTTTTTCAAAGAGAATTCAAATTTTGGTAAGGATTCAAAAAGAGCTTTCAAGCGACCTTCACGACATATGTAATTTCAGCACCTTATATAGATTTGAAGGGTGTTGTAATAATTACGATGAGCCTCAATGACTTAATTTGCTCCTTCTAGTGCAAATTTCTTAGTAGTTTTGCTTCGTCAATTCCATTGGTTGCTCCAATGATAACAACAACTTTATTCGTTACATCTGCGACTGCTTTTCAGAGTTTTTTATGCTTGGGGATTTAACGAATAGAGAAGAAGTCAGTATGAAAATAATTCCCTTACCATCTAGAGACAACGATATTCAAATTAGATTAATAATCAGATAGAAGCCAAGTCGCATGAATTTACGAGACAAAAAAACGAAACTTGGAGGCGGAAAACGGGATGAAAAAACGATTCATTCTTTCATTTGCATTGTTGCTAGCCCTCACCCTTACTGCTTGCAATAACAATGATACTGATACAAAGAACAACTCTCAACAAGAAGAGGGTTCCTCTGGGGCTAAGTCTGGGGAATACGCTGAGATTGGATCCGGTGCTAACCTTGTAAAATTCCCTGAAGACCTTGAAAAGGGGATCGTGTTTGCCACTTACGATCGAGGAGATATTCATGAAAACATCTATGTAAATAGTAGAAAAGCAATTGAAGCGGTGCAGAACGGAGATGAGCTTCCGAGCGGCACCGTTATCACTCTCGAAGGATTTCGAGATGGAGAGATTGAGCATTATTTAGTGATGGAAAAGCGTACCGGCTGGGGTTCCCAGTACTCGCCTGAAGAGCGTAATGGGGAATGGGAATACCAGCATTTTACACCTAACAGAGAAGTTGCAAAAGACAATATTGGCCGTTGCTTTTCCTGCCACGCAAATCAGGAAAGAGATGACTATATGAATTCGATGGATCAGATGAAGGAGTTTGATTTGAGAGAGATTTCACAATCAAAAAAAAGCAGTTCAGACACCCCACTCGTAGCTATCCCTACAGAGCATTGGAAGGTTAGTGAAATATCTGATCATGTGAATGATTCTAAGGAGGTAAATAAAGAAGCAAGTAATGTAATGGATGATGAGGAAAAAGTGAAAAAAATTCAGGACGTTCTTTTGAAGATGTATTTACAGCAATATAAAAGCTAATCAAGCGATTAAATAGAAAGAGGAGAATACTTTGAATCGAAAGATGTTATTTAGGCTTATTAATGACCTTGTTATGACAGTTCTTATGTTAATAGCAATGGCTTACTATATTACCGGAAATAGGATCCATGAAGTCGTAGGAATTGTGGTGCTTGTATTATTTATCTTCCATAATTTTTTAAATCGACGTTGGTATAAAGCGGTTTTTAAGGGAAAGCATAATTTTCGTCGTATTCTGCAAATCGGATTCAATCTGCTTTTTCTAGTAGCAATGATTTTGATGATGATATGTGGAATACTAATATCCAGTGATATTTTTCCCTTTATACCGATTAATAATGACATGAACTTCCGGCAAATACATGTTCAGACAGCCTATTGGGGATTTATCATCATGGCAGTACACATAGGATTATCATGGGGAATGATTATCAATTCAGTACGGGGGATGACGGGAATCACCGGTACTAGTCATATTCGTACCATTGCTTTGCGTATTTTGGCGGTATTAATTGTTGCCTACGGGGTACAATCCTCTTTCGAGGGAGAAATGGGAACTAAGCTATTCATTTACAACCCATTTGGTTGGTTCAATGATGATTCTACAATAAGGTTTTTAATTGACCACTTATCGATCATGGGGATCTATATTGCTGGGACATATTATGCTTTGAAATTTATTCAGAGGCAGGAACAAAAAGCGGTTCAAAAAAAATGATATAGGTTTAAAACGGATGGATATCAAATGAATGTTTTGCATTGGGTTTTCAGGCATCAGTTCAATAGAGAATACGGTGGTTGGAGAAGCCACGGAGTTGTTACATTTTTTGAAAGATACGCAAAAGCAATTTTTAACCGGTACAAAACAAGGTAAAGTATTGGCTCACATTTCCAAATAAATTCCGGTCTAGAAATGCCAATTATGTGTCTTGATTTTGCGATTCAAAAAGAAGGATGATTGGGGATGGGAAATTGACCCTATCGGATTAAGAATTTCTCTAAACTTAATTGCCTCAATAACGACTGCTGTGATAAATGCAAATATTGTGACACAGCCGAAATACTCTGTTGGTTCGCTACCGCAATAAAATATCGCAACAATCGGATTTCTATAAACTCCTTCATATAACCAAAAGGTATATCAAGTTATTTGATATAGGTATTTGATATCTGAATCCTATCATTTTATGATGTTATTGTAGCTTTGAAATAAAGTTTAATTAAAAATGTTCCCTGAAACCACAGTTTACTACAAATTAACGAATCCATTATTAAAAAATATCGAACGCTAGGCTCCACCAATGAAACAATCACGTTGTGATTGGGACAACTTCTGTATATAAAATGCACAAATAGAAGGAGGCTAACAAGATGAAAAAACTGTTATGTCTGAGTATTTTAGTTATGAGCTTTGTCCTCGCTGCTTGCAGCAGTAATGACAATAATTTATCTGAAACCGACAGAGGTCACAATGAAAGTTATAAATCAAACCGTACACAAGAAGAACCAACAGAAGATAGTATTTCAGAAATAAGAATAAAATTATCGTTTAACAAGGAGGAAGTACTTGTTAGGATGTACGATAATCCAGCAAGTAGGGATTTTTTAGCTCAATTGCCGTTAACGGTAACATTTGAAGATTACGTAGGTAAAGAGAAAATAAGTATTTTACAAAAAAAGTTATCAGCAGATAATGTGCAATCCGAAAACCAACCAAAAAAAGGAGACTTTGCTTATTTTTCACCTTGGGGAAATTTAGCTATTTTTTATAAAGGCCTTGAAGATGCCACAAGTGATCTTATTATATTAGGTCAGATTGAATCAGGAAAAGAAAACTTTGAAAATATTCATAGTGATTTTACAGATACAATTGAAAAAGCTGACTAAATGATAAAGATAAGATAGCTCCTTAAATAACACACCTTTACGCAACTAGATAATGACACTTTCAAGAAAGAAGGAAATCAATTTTTATGTCAAAAAGAAACAATTTACTTATATTTACATTGGCACTAGGGGCTTTCGGCATCATAAATACTGAAATGGGGGTTATAGGGATATTGCCCTATATTGCTGATCACTTTCATATCAGTGTATCTAAGGCCGGGTTGCTGGTAAGTCTCTTCGCACTCACTGTCACAATATCTGGTCCAACTATGCCGTTATTATTTTCGGGTATAAATCGTAAGAAGGCAATGTTATTTGTACTTGGTATTTTCGTTCTAGGTAACATTGTCTCCATATTTACATCTAACTTTACCATTGCAATAATTGCGCGTGTGATTCCAGCCATATTTCATCCAATCTATTTTTCAGCAGCTTTTACAATGGCTGCTAACTCAGTTAGCAAGGAAGAAGCTCCAAAAGCTGTTTCAAAAGTTTTTATTGGAGTATCTGCGGGTATGGTACTTGGTGTACCAATCGCAAGTTTTCTTGCTAGTACAGTTTCATTTCAAATATCAATGGCATTTTTCGCCATCGTGAACGCTCTAGTATTTATTGCTATATTAGTATTTTTCCCTTCTATGCCTGTTAAAGAAAGACTTTCTTACGGAGCTCAATTATCGGTATTAAAACAACCAATTATATGGCTTTCCATTGTTGCTGTCATTTTACTAAATTCAGCAGTATTTGGGGTGTATAGTTATCTTGCTGAGTATCTTAAAACCGTTACGAATATCTCTGGGAAATCAATTAGTTTAATGTTAGTCATATTCGGGGGGGCAAGTATTATTGGAAACATTGTGGCAGGGAAGTTACTTACTAAAGATGCCATCAAACTTGTAGTATCTTTTCCTTTTGCATTGGGAGCCGTTTACATCATATTATTCTTGTTAGGAAAATTTACTTTACCTATGGCTATCATTACTTTAGTTTGGGGAGTATTGGCTGGAATAGGAACTAATATTAATCAATACTGGATTACGTCTGCAGCTCCAGGAGCTCCTGATTTCGCTAATGGATTATTTTTATCATCCGTTAACTTAGGAACAACCATTGGTACAGCTGTAGGTGGATTATTTATATCAGAAATGGGTACACAATACGTCATGTTAGTGGGGTTATTATCGTTAATATTGAGTGTAGTATTTATTTTACTAAGAAACTACATGCATAGTCCTATAAGACAATTTTCTAGATAAGGTATTCATTCAACAATCTATAACAGTTTTCTAATCATTATTGATTTATCATCCCTGTCCAATTTTCTTTGACTGAATTTCCAGGTGTTACCTTAATTAATAAGCCAAAAAATCTAATAATAACCTAGCCTACAACCAAGGTTATTATTAGGTGAGAAATGGAGGAGTTAAATGTCACACGATAAACAAGTTGCACTTGTCACCGGCGGGAATCGAGGAATTGGATATGAGCTGGTCAAGCAATTGTCGTTGAAAGGTTTTAAGGTCATTTTGGCAAGTCGGGATCCAGAGATGGGTGATGAAGCTGCGCAAAAAATTAGGGAGTCAAATCTTGATGTTTCGTTTGTAGTAATGGATGTAGACAATCAAGATAGTATCCGTCAAGCTGCGGTTACAGTAAATGAGCGGTATGGAAGATTAGACGTATTAATTAATAATGCTGGCGTTTATTTGGATGAGAATAAAAAGTTATTGAATATGGATCAGTCCATTCTAGAGAAAACGATGGCAACTAATTTCTTTGGGGTTTACCATGTGATCCATTCGTTTATTCCACTCATGGAAAAGCAAGGTTATGGGAGAATTATTAATGTTTCTTCAGAATATGGGGCGATGAGTGAAATGTCATATCAAGGAGTAGGCGCATATAAGTTGTCTAAACTTGCACTAAATGGATTGACTCGATTGGTAGCTGCAGAAATCAAGGGTGATATTAAAATAAACGCGGTCGATCCGGGATGGGTAAGCTCAGATATGGGTGGACCATCGGCTCCAAGATCGCCAAAGCAGGCGGCGGAGTCTATCCTTTGGTTAGCGACGATTGGACCTGAAGGACCTTCTGGAAGGTTCTTTAGAGATGGAAAACAAATTCCTTGGTAAACATTAGTGTTGATCAAGAAATTCCTTTCTGGAAGAACTCGAATAGTACTATATTTCTTGAGTACAAAGGTGTTTCTGTTAAACTAAAAAATTCACTTAAGTCTATTTGGTGCTTATGTTGAAAATAAGAAAAACTAATCGGGATTTACCGATTAGTTTTTTTGCGTGAAAAATGCGAAATAATAAGAGTAAAGTTTGTGAACTTATGTACTTAAACTACAGGGTACTGGGCAGACGATTGTTGAAATGACATAAAAGTCTTCAGCATCAGCAAAGGATAAAGACCCTACTGTAAAATGGGTGGAAGTAGACAGTATTGAGGCAGTCCAAAAAGGTTTAGATAATCAAAAGTATTACGCGGTTTTAGTTATTCCCAAAGATTTGCAAAGCAAGCATCATTACGGACACCAGCACCTTCCGCACCTGAAGTACAAATATTTATTAATCAGGGAATGAATACGGCTGCTTCAACGATGACAGGACAGGTCTTGAATGGAGTAGTTGACAACATGAACAACACTGCCTGAAAAAAACTACTTGCTGATTTTGAAAAACAAGGAGCAACCTTGACAGCAAAACAGGCAGCAAACCTTGCAGTTCCAAGCTAAGAAAGTCACAAATGTCAATGAAATCGGCACGAATAGTGCAAAAGGAAATGCTCCTGTTTCCTTATTCCAGCCATTATGGATGGCTAGTTTGGCTAGTGCTGCGATAATCTTTATTTCTATTAGCAAAATGCCGATCCGCACTAGAAAAGAAACCTTTGTCACAAAGGTCTGGCAAATTTTATGGGTGCGGTTGTAGCTGTGGTAATTGGATTTGGCTTTACCTGGATAGCAGATGGAATGGTTGGTTTGAATATCCCGAATTTCATGGATATGGCCTTTAACGGCTTTTTTTACAACAAAAAAATCTTATTAAGGTAAATTCTCAATTAAGCTTTAAATGACATGTTTTCTTTTTCTTTGTGATACTTCTTTTCTAATTGATCGTAGTACTCTATCTTCGTTTCAATTTTTATAAAAGCGTTATTCAAGTCTCTTTGCTTCTCCATCATTTTCTCTTTATGTTTTTCAAATATCTGTTTGCGTTTCGTGGCTGTGCTGTCTCCTTCTTTTGTTAATTCCACGATCGCACTTAATTCTGAGAGAGCTATATCAGTTTTTCGGAAACATACAATAAGCTCTAACCATGATAAATCTGTTTCGTCAAAAATACGATTTCCATTTTCATCTCTTTTTATAATAGGTAGAAGACCCTTTTGTTCATAATATCGGAGTGTGTGTGCAGGCAAACCTACCTTTTCAGCTGCTTCTTTTATAGAAAATTCCATTGTATCCTCCATATTTCTTTTTACTATTTTGTTCATCATTCATCTTCTAAATCTTTTAAGGACACTATATGGTGGTATTTGGTTTCTAATAAACTGCCTCTCCCAATAAAATATAGAGAAGAATAGAAAGCTTAGGTGCTTGGTCAGTCCGTAAACCTTTATCTAGCTAAATGTTACGACTACGTCAGGTAACATATCCATTAGTACAAATGTAGTCATACCAATAACAACATTCACCAGTTTCTAAAATGAACTTTTATATCAGTTATATCCTCATTTATATCCCTTTACTATGATCTATATCTTTCGTTTTATTATAGACCTTAAAGTGCACTTTAATGCAACTAGTAATGTGTAATTAAAGGAGCAATAGAAAACATACTATAAGTATTCCACTTCTCTAGAGCAAATCAAGTATAAAGTAGCTCATTATAATAC
>NZ_JBHXAS010000152.1:0-9296 GCF_042727425.1 Peribacillus sp. NPDC060253 | reverse complement strand
AAACTGCATGTAATTTTTCGTCTATCGTATATTTAGTCAAAAAAACTGCACCTCCAATTGTTAGATGTTGTCTAACAATTGGGGTGCAGTTCATTCATGGGTTCCTTTTTTATTTATAAAGCGATGAAAAGTGAGATTAAAGCAGTCTCCTTTTTTACTTTTTACTTGATTTCGTCTATAGTTTTAGTTAAAGCAACAGGATTCTTTTAGAAGCTTAAGATTCATTGGAAAGTGGGGAAGGCATTGGGATTTAAAGAGGATTATTTGTTTTGGGAGACAGTAAGGGAATTGTCAGCCCATTATGATTATCGAATGATCACTGTCACGGAAAACCATCAGGAGATTTGGCTTGAAAGCGATAAGAATAAGGAATTTCCTGTCATCAGACTCATTCGGCATGATTTGGATTGGGCTAATTGGCTTAAACGTGATATTGACCGAACATTGCAGAATGGGGAAAGGATCAGAAGGAAATTATATAAAAAGCCGATAAACATATTAAGTATCTATGTAAGTAAATTTGCCCCGGTCGATGATTATGACTTTAGTTTGCAGGTGGCTTCTTTTAAAAAAACAAAGGTTAACACGTTTATTCTAACCTGTGAAACCATTCATGATTCGTTGCAAAAGCTTGAGCATGTTTTGAAAAAACCACTTTCAATTCAGGTTCTTCAAGAAGATGAAATAGATGAAGAAAGTATTCTCGCATTAAAGAAGGACGCAATCTCGGAGTCAGTCAAAAAGGCTAAGGCTGAGCAGAAGGTTTTTCAAAATGCCAATAAGCCAATCTTTACATATATATTCATGGCGATACAAATAGCTGTGTTTGTCTTGATGGAGTTTAATGGAGGCAGCACCAATTCCAAGACTTTGATTGAGTTTGGGGCTAAATTTTCTCCTTATATCATTGAAGGGGAATGGTGGAGGTTCTTTACCCCAATGATCGTCCATATCGGGTTCGTTCATTTACTGATGAATACATTTTCATTGTATTTGATCGGTGCTGAAGTAGAAAGGATTTACGGTAATGCCAGGTTCCTTTTCATTTATATATTTGCTGGTTTCGCCGGAACTCTAGGCAGCTTCATCTTGACCCCGAATCTTTCGGCAGGAGCGAGCGGAGCCATTTTTGGCTGTTTTGGGGCACTGCTGTACTTCGGAATTGTATATCCGAAATTATTTATGCGTTCGATGGGCTCTTCGGTCATCGTGTTAATTATCATTAACTTAATATATGGTTTCAGTGTTTCGGGCATCGACAATGCAGGACATATCGGAGGTTTGATAGGAGGGTTCTTGGCCGCTGGGGTGGTCCATCTTCCAAAATCAAAAAACCTCTTGCGTCAGTTGGCTTTTTTAATTGGAACGGCGGTTCTGACCCTATGCCTGCTACAATTCGGCTTCAACCATCAGAGCAGTGCTGCTATAGATGATAATACGATGGCCATGCTAGCCCAAAAGTATATTGATCATGAAGAAGAAGATAAAGCGGAAGAGATGTTATCCAAATATGTGGATGAAAATCCTGACGCACCCCTATCACTTTTTATTTTAGGAAATTTATCTTATGAAAAAAAAGACATCTCCAAAGCTAAGGATTATTATGAAGAAGCAATCGAAAGGAATCCGGATTTACATGGGGCCCATTACAACCTTGCCTTAGTCTACATGAATCTGGGATCATTCGATCAAGCGAAGGAGCAAGCAAAAAAGGCCATTGAGCTTGCCCCGGAGAATAAGTCATATACTAAACTTCTCAAAGAAATTGAAACTCGACTATAGCTTTTGACGTAGCATGATGGGGGTACCGTCTTTCAGTGTAAACATGACAAGTATTTCACTTTGATTCTTCGCCAATAGCAATCGGGGGATGGTGCTACCTTGTGAACTCATAGTGGAACCATCCTCCTTTTTTATTCCTAACACATAATTTTTATAAAGTCCTTCCCATAGCTTTCCAACGACTTCTTCACGCTTGAATTGGGGGAAGGCAGAAAGCCATTGGTTTTTTTTTGATGGCAGGTCGGTTAATGAGATGATTTTGTACTGCTCGAGATTAATGTGAAATGCTTGAGCGGCTTTCTCCAAACCGTTTTGAACCGTTTGATCGGTTAAGCTGTCCAGCGTTTTTTTCCATTGATTATGTTCTTCGGAAAGAGGACGATGGAAATATTGGAAAGATGGTGTCGTTACTATATAAAGTTTATCTTTACTAAGCTGCTGGGCACTGGTGAAAATGGTGTCACTTGGATGAACCTCTGCATAATGAAATGTTACCGCTTCGTAACGTCCACTTTCACTTTCTTTAGATTTCGCTTTTTGAGAAAGCTCTTGTTTATTTTGCCGCCAATTTTTTAAAGCTCCTGTCAATTTTCCATTTTTGTATAAAAGGGATACATCTTGACGTAGGTAGGCAGGCTGGTCTAATGCAGAATTTACCTTCCAAGTGATAGTATAGGTGGAATCCCCGGTTCCCTTTGGTATTAGATGAGTGGAAGCTTGGTCAAAATGGAGCGAGGAATCGATGGGAAAATAAATGATGGTTTCCTCAACCCGTTTATTATTTGAAAAATAAATGATGAAAAATATGGTAAGTAAGACTAAAAAAACGGTATACTTCAATTGTAATTTCATTTTTTCCCTCCGTTTTAAAGCATGATGACTGGTTTAAAAATATTAGGCTATTTCAAATTTTGAAATCAAATCGAAAGAGTCCAAATTTGGCGTTCACTATCCTGTTATTTCATCATATGAATAGAGTTGGACATGTATGAGGGTGGTGGGGAAAAATATCAAGAGAGGAAATGGTCGCTTGGTACAAAGCGGCTGATTCGTTATACTTTCCTTTAGAAAAGAGTAAAGAGGCTTATTATGAAAACATATTATGATCTTCAACAATACTTGAAAAGATTCGGTACATTTATCTATATTGGTGATCGCTTAGCCGAGCTTGAACTGATGGAAGCTGAAATCAGGGAAATCCACAGTATGCAGATGATGGATACGAAAGATTATCAAACGGCGATCCTTTTAATTAGGCAGCAATTGTCTCTTGAAAGGGAGAAACAGAAAAAAATCGATAAAAAAGGTGAGAGATGATGGAAAAGTGGCTGATGGGTGTCGATTTAGGCGGTACAACTACCAAACTAGCTTTGATCAATTCATACGGAGAGATTCTTCATAAATGGGAAATCAGCACGGACATCTCCGAAAAGGGCAAATTCATTACGATTAATATTGCCAAAGCGATTGATGCGAAGCTTGTGGAACTTAATGAACCGAAGAGTAAGATAGTAGGGATAGGAATGGGGGCCCCAGGTCCTGTGAATTTTGTTAATGGTTCCATTTATGAAGCCGTCAATCTAGGGTGGAAAGACTATCCTTTAAAAGATTTATTGGAAGTGGAGACTTCCCTTCCTACGGTAATCGATAATGATGCCAATATGGCCGCTTTGGGAGAGATGTGGAAAGGTGCGGGTTATGGTGCCAAAGACCTCGTTTGTGTAACACTTGGAACGGGTGTAGGCGGCGGGATCATCCATAATGGGCAAATCGTTCATGGAACAAGTGGAGCCGCTGGGGAAATAGGGCATATAACCGTTGTAACGGACGGTGGGGCACCGTGCAATTGCGGCAAGACAGGTTGTTTGGAAACGGTTGCTTCCGCAACGGGAGTCGTTCGTTTGGCTTTAGAGGCCTTGAATACATCCACTGAAACGTCCATGCTTCAGCAGAAAGTCGACGAAGGGATTGTGGTTTCTTCCAAATTGCTATTCCAATGCGCTGAGGCAGGGGATCCCCTGTCAAAAGCTGTGGTTGCTAAGGTAGGCGATTACTTAGGGCTAGCACTATCACATGTTGGGAATGTCATGAATCCAGATAAAATCGTCATTGGAGGGGGCGTTTCACAAGCTGGGGACATATTGCTTGATACTGTCCGTTCGGCTTTTGAAAAGTATGCTTTCAAACGGGTTAGTAAATCGACGAAAATCAGCCTTGCAACATTAGGCAATGATGCAGGGGTAATAGGTGGGGCCTGGCTGATTAAAAGTCATTTGAATACTTGATCCAATCTTGCAGTCTGGGGCAAACAGGGCTGCAAGATTAAATGACGAAATCTTCAAAAAATACCCCGCTTGAAGGGACAGATAGCCATTTGTGCTTTGTTTTTGAATTCAGGGGAGAACTTATGACCCATGATGGAAGCACGCTCTGGATCATGGCTCCAGAGCTTTTTCGATGAGGAGGGACCAGGTTTGAAAGGGGTCTTCAAAAATCAGGGATATTCATTGTTTTGGGTCGTATTTTTATCGCTTTGGCTTAAAACATACATTGCTTATAAAACAAGTTTTGAGATAGATATTGAAAATTGGATCCAGGAATTCATCCTATTGATCAATCCAGTCAGTTTCTTGTTACTTACTCTTGGCATGAATATATTTTTAAAAGAAAATAGACGAAAAGTGTACTTATTGACCATGAGTTTCTTCATCACCCTCGTGCTCTTTGCCAATCTTGTTTTTTACCGCTTTTTTAATGACTTTTTAACCATTCCCGTTCTTTTCCAGACGAGCAATATGAGCGATCTTGGAAGCAGTGTACAAGATTTGATCAATCCGAGTGACCTTTTGTATTTTGCCGATCTTCTGTTCTTGATGTTTCTGACGATATACAAACCAAAAACATTCCATGTACGTTCGTACAATTTGCAGGACCGTAAATTCTTTATCTCAATGGCTTTAGGAGTGACATTTTTTAATTTAGCCTTAGCGGAAGCGGAGCGTCCGGAACTACTGACCCGAACTTTTGACCGCGAAATCCTCGTTAAGAATATTGGTACGTACAATTACCACCTCTATGATGCAATACTACAGACGAAATCATCGGCTCAGCGTGCCCTAGCGGATGGCAGTGAATTGTCGGAAATTGAAAATTATGTCCGTTCCAATCAAAAAAAGGTCAATGATGATTTATATGGTCTAGCAAAGGGCAAGAATGTGATTTTTGTTTCATTGGAATCCACTCAAAGCTTTGTCATCAATAAAACTGTGAACGGAGAAGAAATCACCCCTTTTCTGAATGAATTCATTAAAGACAGCTATTATTTCAATAACTTTTATCACCAAACAGGCCAAGGGAAGACATCTGATTCAGAATTCATCATTGAGAATTCGCTCTATCCATTAGGAAGAGGTGCAGTATTTTTCACACATGCCCAAAATGAATACAAAGCCACCCCTGAAATCTTAACGGAAAATGGCTACTATACAGCCTCTCTGCATGCCAATAATAAAAGCTTTTGGAATCGTGACATGATGTATGATTCTCTTGGGTACCAGCGGTTTTTTAATAGTGATGACTACGAAGTCTCTGAAAAGAATTCCGTCAATTGGGGGTTGAATGATAAATCGTTCTTCCAGCAATCAATCGCTCACCTCGAAGGGATGCCGCAGCCTTTTTATGCCAAATTCATTACGTTAACCAATCATTTCCCATTCACATTGAATGAAGAAGACCGGACATTGGAACCATACGATTCGAATTCCAAAACTTTAAATCAGTATTTTCCGACAGTACGTTATACGGATGAAGCCCTGGAACGATTTATCGCAGATTTGAAACGTGTTGGCCTATATGAGAAATCGATTATTGTAATGTATGGGGACCATTATGGCATTTCGGAAAATCACAATTCTGCCATGAGCCAATTCTTGGGTAAGGAAATCACGCCTTTCGAATCCGTCCAGCTTCAGCGTGTCCCATTGATCATACATGTCCCAGGTCAGAAAGGAAAAACGATTTCCACCGTTTCTGGTCAAATTGATGTAAGGCCAACACTTATGCATTTACTAGGCATAAAAACGGACGATTTTATTGAATTCGGCAAAGATCTGTTTTCGGAAGAGACTATTGAATTCACCGTTCTTCGCGATAGCAGTTTCATCACGAAGGATTATCTCTATACGATGGATACCTGCTACGATAAAAAGACAGGAGCGATGACGGAAAGGGATCCATGTGAGAATTATTTGGAAAAGGCGAAGCAGGAGCTTGAATACTCAGACAAAATCATATACGGGGATTTGCTCCGTTTTTATGAGAAAAAAAAGATGAAAAAAGAAAGAAACTTGGCGCAATTCAGTTTTTAGACTGTAGACAAACTTTGATAATAATGGAGTTTGTCTACAGTTTTTTTAGGTTTTTAAAATTTGACCGTTGATTTCCCCTCCAGGCACTCGCTTTCCGCGGGCGGTCCGGAAGCCCCCTCGGCGCCCTGCGGGGTCTCCCCTTGGACGCGCATTCCTGCAGGAGTCTCGTACACCCGCTCCAATCCACTTTGTCATAAAACTAAAATGGATCCCATTTGCCCAAAGTTTTGTTAAGGTTTTATACTCCATGATTATAAAGAAGATGCCAACTGGACTTGGTGAGTGCCAGAAATGGCCTAAAATCAAAAAGGGTTTCGGACTGAGACCATTCCGGAACCTTTTGTCTACAAACTGGAAACCTGACGCAATCCAGATTTTTTTTGTTTTTTTAGCAGATTTATTTCCATTCAGGTGAAGCGCCATCCAATTATGAAACACGAAACTTCCTGAACATCTTTCTGTTGATCGTTTCATAAAATCAAACAATGAAAGGGGCGGAGGCTTTAATGAAAGTCGTGAGCAGAAACGGGGATAATTTGGCATATTACAGTGAATTGTTCGAAATTCCTAAAATTTTGATCGAGGATGCGAATCCGACCATTACTGGCGGAGTTTTGCCGACCGGCATGGAAGTGCAAATACCGGGGTTCGTTGTTCAGAAAGAGCCTCGGGTAGATAGCACATTAGCCGATATCGCTTTACAGTATCACTTGCCTCTCGATGCGATAATATTAATGAACCAAGTTGAAGAAAAACCCTTTTCCGTACCCGTTCGGGTCATGTACCCTTTCCTTGTCACCGAAAAGGCCTATGATTATCAATCACTACTTGATGACCTTGAAATTCTATCTTTTCATTACCCCTTCATTAAAATCGAATCGATAGGGAAGAGTGTATTAGGAAAAGAGCTCTTAGAAGTAAGAATCGGTCAAGGTGATAAGGTTATACATTATAATGGTTCATTCCATGCAAATGAATGGATCACTTCGGCGGTCTTGATGAAATGGCTGAATGACTTGCTGCTGGCATTAACGAATGATTGTACACTATGCGGGTTGGATTGTATGCCCTACTATCACGATGTGACCATTTCGATGGTTCCGATGGTTAATCCGGATGGAGTCGAGCTAGTCCTAAAGGGGGAGCAGGCAGCAGAGGGGAAAGTCGATGTCCTAAAAATAAATAACGGCAATCCCGCCTTTTATGCTTGGAAAGCCAATATCCGTGGAGTAGATCTGAATAACCAATATCCGGCCAATTGGGAGATCGAAAAGCGAAGAAAGATTCCAAAAGCTCCAGCCCCGAGGGATTTTCCGGGAGAGACCGCTTTATCAGAGCCAGAAGCATTGGCCCTGAAGGAGTTGGCTGAAAAACGGAACTTTGAAAGAGTGCTGGCACTTCATACACAGGGAAAGGAATTCTATTGGGGATATGAAGGACATGAACCCGAACAGGCAGCAAGTATTGCGCGGGAGTTTGAGGAGCGAAGCGGATATCGGGCCGTTCAATACGTTGATAGCCATGCCGGGTATAAAGATTGGTTCATTCAGGAATTCAAGCGGGGTGGATTCACAATCGAGCTGGGAAAGGGAATTAATCCACTTCCATTATCCCATTTACCTGGAATTTATGAAGATTCCATTAAGATTTTGATGGCAGGCTTGTATATGTGACGTCATTTTCATAAGGCATATACTTCCATAAAAATATAAGATAATTATTCGCCACTTTTGCTCTTTTTTACTTTATAATGAAAGTCGTAAGGGTTCGATTGGTTAATCCTTACACTCTTTCTAATGTCTCGCTCACATATGCCAGGCGTTTTAGTTTTGAAGTGGGAGGTGTGTGGAGATTAAAGTATCCAAAGCGGCACTTTGTATGCGGCTTTCCATTTGTAAGATGTTGTGTTTCGTCCCATTATTTATCTCCACTATCCTTCTTATCTCGGCTTGTGAGCCTTCCAAGGACCTTAGTAAACCCGTAAATGATACGGAAAAAGAACACTCCCAATCTACCCTGGAAACTTCAGTAAGTAAATTAAAGGTCCCGACTGCAGAAACGGAAAAAATCGAAGCCATTTATGGATGGCTTGATTCTAAAACCATTTTATATTCTGTAAAGCGGGATGGTAGTGAAATATCCCAGCTGATGGCATGGAATTTGGAAACGAATGAAACCTCCATTTTTTATCAGCCGGCTTTTGCGTTTTCTGAAGTGTCAATCAGTCCGTCTGGTACGCATATATTGGTATCGTCCTTCACTTCTTCTGGTAAAGCATCAATTACAATACTCGATCACACGGGAAATCCACTTTATACTGTAGCGATTCCTGCCTATGAATTATCTTATGTGTGGAATACATATCAAGATGGCGTGTTGTTTTTATCGAGTTTTTATGAAGATTGGACGTATAGCAGTTATGTGTTGAATCCAGATGATCAAACAATGGAAACACTGGACTTTCCACAGCCCTTTGCTCAATGGGCAAGTGAAAAGGAATTGATGTTTCTTGATTGGGATAGGGAAGAACCTGCTTTGACGGCTCCCTTAGAAAGAAAAGCGCTGAATGATGATGGAGCGGATAGCCTTATGCTCGATGTCATTCACTTCAAGAAAATGAAACAAGCGCTGATGACGATTCAAGTGGAGACAGAAAAACAAGATCGGGGTACATACGCATTTTATGATCAAGCAAACCAACCGATCCACTCTTTTTCCGTGCCACTATTGAAAAACTTTACAGATTGGGTGATTCCATCTTACGATTTCAATGAAAAAAACAAGGAATTCATAACGTTTATTCCTAATGAATCAAAAGATGCGGACCAATATGAAGGAAGGTTTACCTTAACTAAATTAAATTGGGAAAAAGGCACACAAGAAGAATTGATGAAGGACATGGAAAATGAACCATTAAGCTGTTCGCTTGATGGCAACCTCTGCTTATATGGATATCAATTTGAGAAAATCATTGATATGAAAACCCATCAAATACAAAGATTATTTAAACAAACATAATGAACTAAAACAAAAGCTCGCCGGTTGGCGAGCTTTTTTCGTGCGCCCGGCATGGGTGCAATCTATAGGGTGCGAGTCCCGAACCATGAAGGCAGTAGTAATGGTTAGCTTAATGCAAGGGTGTCCATG